>JAYZVT010000181.1:0-3410 GCA_036155355.1 Pseudomonadota bacterium | reverse complement strand
TTGCGACACCATCGCCGAAGGCATCGGCGTTGCCATCAAGCGGAGCAGCCGCGCCGTCCCTATCGTTCTGCGCTTCGCCGGCAACAACGCGGAGTTCGGCCGCACACTGCTGAAGAACTATGGAGTACGCTTCATCGAGGCGGACAGTATGAACGACGCCATCGAACAGGCCGTCGAGGTTGCTGGCGGGAGGGCGGCCTGATGGCCATTCTCGTCAGCGGCGAAACCAGAGTGCTGGTCCAGGGCATGACCGGACGCACCGGCTCCTATCACACCGAGCGCGCTATCGCTTACGGCACCGAGGTCGTTGCTGGCGTGCGTCCCGGCAAGGGTGGCACCAGCCATCTCGACCGGCCCGTGTTCAATACCGTCAGGGAGGCGATCGCCGAGACAGGCGCGGACGCCGGACTGATGTTCGTGCCGCCGGACAATGCCGCGGTGGCGCTTATCGAGGCGATCGAGGCCGAACTGCCGGTCGTCGTCTGCGTAACCGAGCGCGTTCCGGTTCTGGACATGGTCCGGGTCAAGGCGGCCTTGAAAGGTTCGAAGACGCGCCTCGTTGGCCCCAATTCCCAAGGGGTGCTCGCACCCGGAAAATGCAAGCTTGGGGTGATGTCCACCGTGCATGAGCGTGCTGGCTCAATCGGTATTGTCTCGCGCTCCGCCTCGCTCACCAGCGAGATTGTTGCCGAGACCACCGGCATGGGTCTGGGCCAGTCCACCACTGTCGGCATTGGCGGCGACGCAGTGCATGGCGTCGGCTTCGTCGAATGCCTCGAGCTTTTCATGGCCGACGACGAGACCGAAGGCGTCATTCTCATTGGCGAGATTGGCGGCGTCGAGGAAGAGGCCGCCGCCGATTGGCTCAAGTCAGCGAAGTCGCCCAAGCCCGTCGTCGCTATCGTCGCGGGCCGCCACGCGCCGCCCGAGCGCCGCATGGGTCACGCGGGCACGCTGACCATGTTCGGCCGTGCCGGCGCGGAGTCGAAGATAAAGGCGTTGCGCGCCGCCGGCGTGCAGGTTGCCCTCAGTCCACAACACGCCGCCGAGCTGATGCGGCAAACCCTTTCGAGCTGATCGCATGAACGACATGTCCAAGGGCAAGGGCCCTCGCCGCATCCATCCGGGGTCCGGCCGGCGCAAGGCGGCGATGTTCCCCAAGGGCCGCCTGCTGAAGGATGACGAACGCGCCGCGGTACGCGCGTTGCTCGGCGACCGGCCGCGCGAGCGCGACCTGCTCATCGAGTTCCTGCATCTGATCCAGGACAGAGAAGGCTGCCTGCCTTCGGGTCATCTGCAGGCGCTGGGGGAGGAACTGCGCATCCCCATGGCGGAGGTCTATGAAGTTGCATCCTTCTACGCCCATTTCGACATCGTGCGCGACGGCGAGGAACGGCCCGCGCCCGTCACGGTGCGCGTCTGCGAGTCGCTGAGCTGCATGCTTGCGGGCGCCGAGAAGCTGATTGCGGAATTGGGGAAGTCGGCGCCCAAGGGCGTCCGCGTCCTGCGCGCGCCCTGCATGGGCCGTTGCGATACCGCGCCCGTCTGCGAGGTGGGCCACAATCACCTGGACAAGGTGACGGCGAAGGACGTGCTGAAGACCGTGAAGGAGAAGCACTTCCATCCGGCCATCCCCGGCTACACCGGGTTCAAGGACTACGAGAAGAAAGGTGGCTACAAGGCCCTGAAGGATTGCCTCGCTGGTTCACGCAAGGTGGACGACGTGATCGCCACGCTTTCGGATGGCGGACTGCGCGGGCTGGGTGGCGCGGGCTTTCCAACGGGTCGCAAATGGGGCCTCGTGCGCCAGGCGCCGGGACCGCGGCTCATGGCGGTCAATGGCGACGAGGGCGAGCCCGGGACATTCAAGGATCGCTACTATCTCGAGACCAATCCGCACGCCTTCCTGGAAGGCATGCTGATCGGCGCATGGGCGGTGGAGGCGCAAGCCGTCTACGTCTATCTGCGCGACGAATATCCGGCGGCGCGCGAAATTCTGCTCAAGGAGATCGCCGCCGTGGAGAAGGCGGGCCTTGCCGGGCACGTGACGATTCATCTGCGCCGTGGGGCAGGGGCCTATATCTGCGGCGAAGAGTCGGCGATGATCGAGTCCATCGAGGGCAAGCGCGGTCTGCCGCGCCACCGCCCGCCCTATGTGGCCCAGGTTGGCATTTTCGACAGGCCCACGCTCGTCAATAACGTCGAGACGCTCTACTGGGTGCCGGAAATCCTGAACAATGGCGCGGACTGGTTCGCATCAAAGGGCAAGAACGGCGCCAAGGGCCTGCGCAGCTATTCCGTGTCCGGCCGCGTGAAGGAGCCGGGTGTGAAGCTGGTCGCCGCCGGAACCACGGCGCGCGAGCTGATCGAGGAACATTGTGGCGGCATGCTCAAGGGACACACATTCAAGGGCTATCTGCCGGGTGGCGCCTCCGGCGGCATCCTTCCGGCCTCCATGGCCGATATCCCGCTCGACTTCGGTCAGCTTGAGAAGCATGGCTGCTTTGTCGGCTCGCACGCGGTTGTTATCCTTTCCGACAAGGACAACATGAAGGACGTGGCCCTCAATCTGATGAAGTTCTTCGAGGACGAAAGCTGCGGCCAGTGCACGCCCTGCCGCAACGGCACCGAGAAGGCCGTGAAACTGATGTCGAAGAAGAGGTGGGACAAGGCCATGCTCGAGGATCTCGCCGTGGTGATGGCGGACGCCTCGATCTGCGGTCTCGGACAGGCCGCGCCCAATCCGCTGCGGTCCGTGCTGAAGTACTTCCCGGAGGATGCGAAATGAGCGGGAAAATCAAATTTGATCTCGACGGCAGGACGGTCGAGGCAGCGCCGGGCGAAACCATCTGGCAGGTGGCCAAGCGCGAAGGCACCCGTATCCCGCATCTGTGCTATCTCGATGCGCCCGGCTACCGTCCCGATGGCAACTGCCGCGCCTGCATGGTCGAGATCGAGGGCGAGCGCGTGCTTGCCGCTTCCTGCATCCGCACGCCTTCGGAAGGCATGAAGGTGAAGACCGCCACCGAGCGGGCGAAGAAGTCGCGCGAGATGGTGTTCGAACTGCTGCTGGCCGATCAGCCCGCGCGCGAAGAGGCGCACGATCCCAAGTCGCGCTTCTGGAACTGGGTGGACGAGATGGGCGTGAAGCCCGTCAGCCGCTTTCCCGAGCGCGGGCAGCCCAAACCGGACTCCACACACACCGCCATCTCGGTGAATCTTGACGCCTGTATCCACTGCAATCTGTGCGTCCGCGCCTGCCGCGAAGTGCAGGTCAACGACGTCATCGGCATGGCCTATCGCGGTCATGGCGCCAAGGTCGTCTTCGATTTCGACGACGGCATGGGCAATTCCACATGCGTCGCCTGTGGCGAGTGCGTGCAGGCCTGCCCGACCGGCGCGCTGATGGA
>JAYZVT010000180.1:0-6435 GCA_036155355.1 Pseudomonadota bacterium | reverse complement strand
ACCGTCTCGCCATCGATTACGCCCGCGATGCGCGCCTTGGGTCCGGCTTCACCCTCGCAGGCCCATGCGACTGCCGTATGGCAGGCCAGCGCGCAAAACAAAGTCGCGCACAGATGCGCAAATGCCGACCCTGCTCCCGCTTCCAGCATGTCACCCCAGGCTCCACAGCCTCACGCGGACGGTACCAAGGAACGTTACCGCGTGATACACAAGGCCCGTCGTCGTCGCCCTCGCAGCGAAACGACCCCGTAGCTCAGCAGGATAGAGCACCAGATTCCTAATCTGGGGGTCGGAGGTTCGAATCCTCCCGGGGTCGCCAGCGTTAACAACGCCGATTTGAACATATGCGAGCCTCGAATTGGCGTAGTATTATCTCTGCATGCGCAAGGTTTTGCTCATCTGCCTGTCCCTGCTCGTCGCCGCCCTTGGCGCACGATCGGCCGTGGCCATGGGAAGTATGGCGCTGCAGCCGCCCATCCCGGCTGAAATGGCCATCGGACACCCTACCGCAGCTGCAAGCGTGCACCTTGTCGACCATTGCGCGGGCAAGGCCGCTTCCTGCTGCGGTTTCGACACTTGCGCCTTTTTCTGTGCTCCAGCCGCGGTCGCGCGGCCCTCGGACGCCTGTAGTCGGGCATGGCTGGGCGAGTTGGTGCGGCATGTCCGGTCCGCTATCGAGGACGCGCCCAGCCTCAGCAACCCGCCGCCATCGCCCCCTCCCCGGCTTTTCCTCCCCAGCTGAAACCGTCACGACCGCACTGCACCGGCCCTGCATCTCCAGGGCGTGAAGCTGCGTGGATGTTCAGATCGCTGAAAAGAGGAAAATTTCGCCATGTATGGACTGTCTGTACACACCTCCAAGGGCGTGGCGTTGGTCGCGGGCGCCCTGTTGCTCGCAGTCGCCTGGGGGTTGGCTACCGGCGTTGCCCGTTCGGATGCCCCCGGCTGGGAAGCCGTTTCCGCGGAAGTGGACGTCGGCAAGAAAGTCAGGCTTGAGGTTCGCCTCAAGGGCCTTCCGGGCGCTCCCGAGCCGTCGCAGATTTCCGTAACTTCCACGCGACTCGACATGGGTCCCGATGGCATGGCGGCAATGGTCGCATCGGTGACACCTGTCCACTCCAAGGAGCCGGGCATCCTCGCCTTTGAGGGCGACCTCGCCATGGGCGGGCGCTGGGAGCTAAAGCTATCGGCGCGCGTGTCCGGACTACCCGATCCGGTCGAGGGTTCGGTGATCTTTACCGCGGTTGACAGGGCGTCCAAGTCAGACGCCGCCAATACGGACGGCAAACCTCGCAAGATTCTCTACTATCGCAATCCCATGGGCCTGGCGGACATTTCCAAGGAGCCAAAGAAGGATTCCATGGGCATGGACTACATCCCCGTCTACGAAGACGAGGTGTCGGGCCCAGCCGGTTCCGTGCAGATCAGCATGGACAAGGTGCAGCGCGCCGGCGTGCGCCTTGAGAGGGCCTCGACGAGGGCGCTTGGACGCATGGTGCGCGCAACTGGAACCGTAACGCCCGACGAAGCGCGGATCTGGATCACCACCGCAAAATTCAGCGGCTTTGTCGAGAAACTCCATGTGGCAGTAACGGGCGCCGAGGTAAAGGCGGGACAGCCGCTGATGACGGTCTGGATCGAGAACGGCGACCTCTTGCGCAAGCAGGCGGACTACCTCACTGCCCTGAAATCACCCGCGCCTGGCGATGGTGATGGCGCAATTGCTCGCGCAAAACGCAATCTTGAGACTTTCGATTTTCCCCCCGATGCGTTGCAGGAACTCAAGACAACGCGCGAACCGACCCGCAGGATTATCTTGCGCGCCCGTTCAGCGGGCACCGTGCTTGAGAAACCGGCTGTCGAAGGCATGCGCTTTGACAGTGGTCTTGCGCAATTCAAGATCGCGGACCTGAGTTTGCTTTGGGTGATCGCCGACGTGGCCGAACGGGATCTCGGCCTCGTACGGCAGGGCCAGACCGCCCGCATGCGCTTCACCGCCTATCCGGGTGAAGTGTTCGAGGGCACCGTGTCCTTCGTTTACCCCGACGTCAGCATGGCGACCCGCTCCGCGCGCGTCCGCATTGTCGTTCCCAATCCCGATGGGCGCCTCAAGATTGGCCTCTATTCGGATGTGGAGATTGTCGGAGTCGGTTCAGATGGCCCGGTGCTCGCGGTCCCGGAAGCGGCAATCATCGATAACGGCGACCGCAGGGTCGTGATGGTCGCAAGAGGTGATGGCAAGTTTGAGCCGCGCAACGTGGAAACGGGCACACGCGGCCAAGGCTACGTGGAAATCCGCAAGGGCCTGCGGGAGGGCGAGGACATCGTAGCGTCCGGCAACTTCCTCATCGATGCCGAGAGCAATCTCCGTGCGGCACTCTCCGCCTTTACCGCACCGGCATCCGCACCAGAGGCCTCGGAAGGCAGCGGTAATCCCGACACCACGCAGGCCTCCGCCAGGGAAAACCGCTGATGATCGCCAAGCTGATTGCCTGGTCGGCAAAAAATATTCCGCTCGTGCTGTTCGGTACGGTATTCGCCACTCTGGTGGGCGTATACTCCCTCACGCGCGTGCCGCTCGATGCGATCCCAGACCTCTCGGATACGCAGGTCATCGTCTACACGGAGTATTCCGGCCAGGCGCCGCAGGTTGTGGAAGACCAGGTCACATTTCCGCTGACCACCTCGATGCTGAGCGTGCCCAAGGCGCGGGTCGTGCGCGGATTCTCCTTCTTCGGCGTTTCCTTCGTCTACGTCATCTTCGAGGATGGCACCGACATCTATTGGGCGCGCAGCCGCGTGCTGGAATATCTAAATGTTGCCGCGCAGCAACTTCCCGCCGGCGTGACGCCCAGCCTTGGACCCGACGCGACGGGCGTCGGCTGGGTCTATCAGTATGCGCTGAAGGGCAGGAATCTCGACCTGGCCGAGCTGCGTTCCCTGCAGGACTGGCATGTCCGCTTCGGCATTGCCAAGGCGCAGGGCGTGGCGGAAGTGGCAAGCGTCGGCGGCTTTGTCCGCCAATATGCCGTCGTCATCGATCCGCGTCGCCTCAAGGCATTCGACCTCACGCTCCAGCAGGTCTCCGAAGCCGTGCGCGCCAGCAACATGGACGTGGGTGGACGCACCATAGAGCTGGCCGAAACCGAATTCATGATCCGTGGCCGCGGTTACCTCAGGGGAATTGAAGACATCAACCGTATTGTCCTTAAGTCCCGGGAAGGAACGCCCGTCCTGCTTGGCGACGTCGCCCGCGTATCGCTGGTCCCCGACGAGCGGCGAGGCATGGCGGAGCTCAATGGTGAGGGCGAGGCGGCAAGTGGCATTGCCATGCAGCGCTATGGGGCGAACGCCCTCGATGTCATCGAGAATGTGAAAGCAAGGCTGGAAACGCTCAAACCGAGCCTCCCAGAAGGCGTGGAGGTGGTGCCGGTCTACGACCGCTCGGAGCTTATCCACCGCGCCATTGCCACTCTGCGCACCACGCTGATCGAAGAGAGCGCGATTGTCGCCCTGGTCTGCTTTGTGTTTCTGCTGCACGCACGCAGCGCCCTGGTGGCGATCGTTTCGCTGCCGGTCGGAATTCTGATTGCCTTCGCGGTGATGCATGCCTTTGGCCTCGGCTCCAACATCATGAGCCTCGGCGGCATCGCCATCGCAATCGGCGCGATGATCGATGCGGCCATTGTCATGATCGAGAACGCCCACAAGCGCCTCGAACATGCCGGACCAAAAGCAAGTCGCAGCGAGGTCATCATCAAGGCGGCGCAGGAAGTCGGCCCGGCCCTGTTTTTCAGCCTGCTCATAATTACCGTCTCTTTCCTGCCGATTTTCGCCCTGGAAGCGCAGGAGGGGCGCCTGTTCAAGCCCCTCGCCTATACCAAGACATTTTCCATGGCAGCTGCAGCGATACTTTCGGTCACGCTTGTTCCGGCACTGATGGTCCTGTTCATTCGCGGCAGGATCGTGCCGGAAGCCCACAATCCGGTGAACCGCGCGCTGATCTGGCTGTATCGACCCGTCATAAACGTTGTGCTGCGTGCCAAGTGGCTGACAGTCGGACTGGCAGCTGCGGTACTGGCGGCATCCGTAGTTCCCGCCAAGCGGCTTGGCACGGAGTTCATGCCCAATCTCAACGAAGGCACCCTCTTCTACATGCCAACCACGCTGCCCGGCCTCTCTGTCACCAAGTCAGCCGAGCTGCTTCAGACCCAGAACAAGATCATCAAGTCCTTCCCCGAGGTCGCCTCGGTATGGGGAAAGGCAGGGCGAGCGCAGACGGCGACCGACCCCGCACCGCTTGAAATGTTCGAGACCGTAATCAACCTGAAGCCTCAGGACGAGTGGCGCGATGGAATGTCGGTAGACAAGCTGATCGCTGAGATGGACGCGGCGCTGCAATTCCCCGGAGTCAGCAACGCTTGGACCATGCCCATCAAGGCACGTATCGATATGCTCTCGACCGGTATCCGTACGCCGGTCGGCGTAAAGATCTATGGCAAGGATCTCGGCGTCATGGAAGGGCTCGCGCGCGAGATCGAGGCAGTGCTGCGCAAGGTGCCCGGAACCGCCAGCGCCTATGGAGAGCGCGTGAACAGCGGCTCCTATCTGGAGATCGTTCCGGACAGGCAGAAGATCGCCCGGCACGGCCTTGCCATGGAAGACGTGCAGAAGACCATCGCCATGGCCCTTGGCGCGCAACCGGTAACCACGACCGTTGAAGGACGCGAGCGCTACTCGGTCGTCCTGCGCTATCCGCAATCAATCCGGTCGAGTCCGGAAGCGATCACGTCGGAGGTTCTCGTCTCCTTGCCAAACGGCTCGTCGATTCCGTTGGGCGAAGTGGCGCAGGTAAAGCGCACGCAGGGCCCCACCGCCATCAAGACGGAGGACGGCCAGCTTGCCGTCTACGTATTCGTGGATATCCGCGACCGTGATCTGGGCGGCTATGTCCAGGAAGCGCGCGCGGCTGTCGCCAGCCAGGTGCAATTCCCGCCCGGCTACTACGTCGCCTGGAGCGGCCAGTTCGAGTACCTCGAACGTGCCCAGGCGCGGCTCGCCGTGGTTGTGCCCGCCACCCTGCTGATCATCTTCCTGCTGCTCTACCTGAACTTTCGCAGGATGACCGAAACCCTGATTGTGATGCTGTCGCTGCCCTTCTCCCTCGTCGGCGGCTTGTGGATGATGGACTGGATGGGCTTCAACCTGTCCACCGCGTCCGCCGTGGGATTCATCGCGCTCGCAGGCGTAGCGGCGGAAACCGGTGTGGTAATGCTGATCTATCTCGACCACGCCCTCGAAGAGGTCAGACGGCGCGCCGTTCGCAAGCGGCGCGAGCTGACAATAGGCGACGTCCATGCCGCAGTCGTCGAAGGCGCGGTCAACCGGGTCCGCCCCAAGATGATGACCGTGGCCGCGATCATGGCCGGACTGATGCCCATTCTCTGGAGCACAGGGACGGGCTCGGAAGTCATGCAGCGCATCGCCGTGCCGATGATCGGTGGAATGGTCTCCTCGACCATTCTCACGCTGGTGGTCATACCGGCACTTTACGCCCTGCTAAAGTCGCCAGGTCGCGTCATGGCCTGGGGCAGAGCGACCGCCACCCAAGGCTGACCAGACATTCCGGCGCCTAGAGGCCCATCTCGGTGAGCGGCGCCACGGTCAGGCCCTCGGCTTCTAGGGCGGCGCGAACCGTCTTGGCGACGTCGATGGCCGTCGGCTCGTCGCCGTGGACGCACAGCGACTGCACGGGCAGGGAAATGATCTTGCCAGTTCGCGTCACCACCTCGCCTTTTATCGCCAGCCGTACGGCCTGCCGGGCCGCCTTCACCGGGTCCGAAAGTACCGCCCCAGCCATGCTGCGCGGGGTCAGCGTCCCGTCCTCCTCGTAGCTGCGGTCGGCGAAGCCTTCCTCCGCCAGCCGCAGCCCAAGCACGCGCGCCGCGTCACACATCTTCGTACCCGCCGTGGCCAGATAGATCAGGCCGGGGTCAGCCGCCTTCACCGCGCGGCAGATAGCGCTGGCATAGTCCTCACGGACCGCCGCCATGTTTGAAAGTGCCCCATGCGCCTTCACATGGGTGATGTCCGTCCCCGCCTCGCGTGCGATCTGCCGGATCGTTTCAATTTGCCCGGCGACCAGCGCCTCGATCTGCTCGGACGTCATCTCCATGTCGCGTCGGCCGAAATGCTCCCGGTCCTCGAATCCCGGATGCGCGCCAATGCTGGCTCCGCGCGTGACGGACAGTTCCGATATCCGCCGCATGACCCGCGCGTCACCAGCATGCGCACCGCAGGCGACGTTTGCCGTGCGCACGATGCCGAGCAGCACCTCGTCCGCCGCGTCGTAGCCCTCTCCCATGTCGGCATTCAGGTTGATCCTGTCGCGCATGAGCGATGTCCTACCGGTCAGTTGACGAATTACCGGGTCAC
>JAYZVT010000179.1:0-2987 GCA_036155355.1 Pseudomonadota bacterium | reverse complement strand
CTGCTGACATGGGCCACCTGGCGAAGCGTGGCAGCCGAGCAGCTCCCTGCCAGAACGGCCTGCTTCCCGGTTATGCGCGGCAGCGCGGGAGCCTTCGCCTTGCCGAGCAGTCCCGCTTTGCGGAAATTTGCCGGAAGCCCGAGCGCGGCTCCCGAACCGCCTGTAATCAATGCATGTCCGGCGCAGGCCTCGCCCAACGTCATCAGGTCCTCGTCGGCCAGGATGTCCACGACGGCATAGCGGACGCCTTCTGCTTTCAGCGCGTCGAAGCGCGTCCCGACCGCCTTGGCCCCCTGCCGCACAGTCTCGTATGGGACCAGCCCGACCTTGTGCGTCGTCTGCCGCCCAAGCACCGCGACCAGGTCGGAATCGCGCATGGGCGTGAGCGGGTGGTCGCGCATGCTCGATTGCGACAGCAGCACGTCGCCGACGAACAGGTGTCCCTTGTAGATGGTGCGGCCGGTGGCCGGAAACGCCGGACAGGCAATGGCGAAATCGGTAACGAGCGTGTCGCATAGCGCATCGGCGACGGGCCCGATATTGCCGTCGTCGGTGGACTCGAAAGTGGAGCAGTAGTTGAAATAGATCTGGTGCGCGCTGCGGCCAAGCAGCCACTGCATCGCTTCCAGCGACGCCGATACAGCCTCCTTCACCGGTATGGTCCGCGACTTCAGCGCCACCACTACCGCGTCCGTCTTCGGCAGTTCGACGTCGCCCTTGGGCACACCGATGAGCTGGATCGTGCGCATCCCGCCCTTCACCAGCGTGTTGGCCAGGTCGGTCGCGCCCGTGAAATCGTCGGCAATGGCGCCGAGAAGGATGGACATGTCGGACCGGCCGCGCGCTAGAGGCGCACCATTTCCTTTACGTCACGGACTTTCACCAGCGGCCCGATGGTTTCCCGGAAGGCGAGATAATAGGACGTCTCCCGGTGGGCCTTCAGCGCGGCGTCATTCTCGTAGAGTTCGTAGAGCACGAACTGCGCGTCATTCTGCGGATTCACGCACACGTCGAAATGCTTGCAACCCTTCTCGTTCTTCAGGGAGTTCTTGCCTTGCACAATCAGCGCCTCGCGCAGCGCCGCGCCCTTCCCCGGCACCGCCTCGAAATTCACCACCAGTGCAATCATGCGCCTTCTCCCTCACTGTTCTTTTCGCGTTGTAACGATGTCCACCAGAGTGCGGGTGATCTCTGACGCACCATGTGGCCCGCCGAACTCCGCCGGGTGCACCCGCCCCGAGGCAAAGCCCTGATATACCGCATCGTCGATCAGCGCCGCCGCCTCGCAGGCTTTTTCGACTCCATGCCGGTGGCCGAGCCAGTCCAGCATCAGCGCCATGCTGAGGATCGCCGCCAGCGGGTTTGCCTTGTCCTGTCCGGCGATGTCGGGCGCGCTGCCATGAGCCGGCTGGAACAGGCCATGCTCCTTGCCGATCTCCGCGCATGGCGCCATGCCCATGCCGCCGACAAGCCCGCCGGCAAGATCCGACAGGATGTCGCCGAACATATTCTCCATCACCATTACGTCGAAGTCCCAGGGACGGCGAATCAGGAACAGCGCCTGCGCGTCCACATAGGAATAGTCCTTGGCGATGTCGGGGTTGAGCGCCCCGCGCTCGTCGAAAATCTTGCGGAAGAAGGCCATCGACCGGAAAACATTGGCCTTGTCCACGCATGTCACCTTGCCGGGGCGTCCGCGCGCCTTGCGCCGCCGCGCCAGCTCGAAGGCAAAATCGAACAGCGCCTCGCAGGTGGGCCGGGTTATGCGCAGGGTTTCGCGCGCTTCCTCATCACCTATCACCTCGCCCCGCCCGTGCGAATAGAACAGGCCTTCGGTGGACTCGCGCAGGATCACCATGTCGATCTGCGCCGAGCGCGGATCGGCCAGATAGAGCTTCACATTCGGATAGGCCCTGACCGGTCGCACCCCGGCGAACAGGCCGAATTCGTCGCGCATGCGCAGATGCGGCGATATCTCGGTTCCGTCGGGATAGCGGATGGAGGGAAGGCCAATGGCTCCGAGCAGGATGGCGTCTGCACGCGCGCAGCGGTCCATGCCATCCGCTTCGATGTCCTCGCCCGTCTCCTTGTAGTGAGCCGCGCCCGCCCTCACCTCGTCATAGGAAAGGGACGCGCCGCCGGTTCGCCCCAGGGCAGCCTCCGCCACCGACCGCGCCGCGCCGATCACCTCCGGACCGATGCCGTCGCCGGCCACGCAGGCGATGCGGAATGCGCTGTTACTGCTCAAGACATGCTCCGGCGGATGAAATGCAGGCGGGCGCCATCTATACACGCTGGCCGCGAGCCTGACCAATAGGGCCTTTCCCGCTGCAATGACGGCCGTCGCCGCGCCCCGGACGCAGTCAGTTCATGTGCCTGTCGAGAAAGCCGAGCACCGTTTCCGGATGCCTGCCGAAGTGGTTGTAACCGTCCCTGAAGCGCTTCTTCGTGTTCTCGATCCAGAATAGCTCCTTCTCATTGCTGCCCAACAGGTCGAAGGTCTTTTGTGCATCCTCGGGGTTGCGGGTCCACTCGTCCTCCAGCACCTGCACCATCAGCACCGGCATCGTCACGCTTGCAGCCCACAGATGCGGCGTCATTTCGCCCGCCACGAACGCACCCATCTTGAGCAGTTCAAGGTCGATCAATTCCTGGTACTGGCGGATGCCCTGCAGATCCGAAAAGGCGTCGTAGATGGCGGCCATGGACACCACCATCGGACTCACCATGCAGCGTATGTTCTCGAACAATTCCGGATGGCGATGAATCGCGTGATACTGAGAATTGCCGCCCATGCACTGGCTGTAAAGGCCGACCGTCATCTTGCCCAGCTCGGGATGGCCATCGACATACTTCTTGACGCCGACGCAATCACGCCATTCCCACTGGCCTATACCCGACAGGCCGCCATTCGCTGCGCCGCTGTTGCCATGATTACGGATGTCGTAGGTGAGCACATTGTAGCCGGCGTCGGTCAAATGCTTGTA
>JAYZVT010000178.1:0-4480 GCA_036155355.1 Pseudomonadota bacterium | reverse complement strand
CGCTCGCCCGCGCGCTGGCGCTGGCGGAAGGAGCTGCGCCATGATCGGCAAGCTGAAAGGCGTCGTGGAGTCCTTCGGCGCTGACTGGGTGCTCATCGACGTGAGCGGCGTCGGCTACGAGGTGCATTGCGCGCCGCGCACGCTTGCGGGAATGCCGAGGATCGGCGAGGCGGTGACGCTTTCCATCGAGACCCATGTGCGCGAGGACCACATCAAGCTTTACGGCTTCCGCACCGATACGGAGCGCTCGTGGTTCCGTCTGCTTCAGAGCGTGCAGGGGGTGGGCGCCAAGGTGGCGCTGTCGGTACTCGGCACGCTCTCGCCCAACGAACTGGCCAACGCGGTGGCGCTGCAGGACAAGGGGCAGGTGGCGCGCTCGCCCGGCGTCGGGCCGAAAGTGGCGCAGCGCATCGTCTCGGAGCTGAAGGACAAGATTCCCGCCGCCGCGCTCGCCGCCAAGGCCGGCGACATCGTGCTGCCTGACGCGGGCGAGCCGGCGACGCCGGCAGCGGCGGAAGCCGTCTCCGCGCTCACCAATCTCGGCTACCCGATAGCGCAGGCGAGCGCGGCCATCGCCGCGGCGGCGCAGTCGGCAGGGACGGCGGCGCGCACTGAAGAGCTGATCCGGCTCGGCCTGAAGGAGTTGGCGCGGTGATGGAAGGGCTGACCAGTCCGGCGCGGCGCGACGAGGACGCAGGCGAGACATCGCTGCGTCCGCAACTGCTCTCGGAATTCATCGGCCAGAAACGGGCGCGCGAGAATCTCAAGGTCTTCATCGAGGCGGCGCGCAAGCGCGGCGAGGCGCTGGATCATGTACTGTTCGCCGGGCCGCCGGGGCTGGGCAAGACGACGCTGGCGCAGATCGTGGCGCGGGAACTCGGCGTCAATTTCCGCGCCACCTCCGGTCCGGTCATCGCCAAGGCGGGCGACCTCGCCGCGCTGCTCACCAACCTGGAAGAGCGCGATGTGCTCTTCATCGACGAGATCCACCGGCTCAGCCCGGCGGTGGAGGAAATCCTCTATCCGGCCATGGAGGACTTCCAGCTCGATCTGATCATCGGCGAAGGTCCGGCGGCGCGCTCGGTGCGCATCGACCTCGCCAAGTTTACGCTGGTCGGCGCGACCACGCGTACGGGACTGCTGACAACGCCCTTGCGCGACCGTTTCGGCATTCCGGTGCGGCTCGACTTCTACGAGCCACAGGAGCTGGAGGAGATCGTGCGGCGCGGCGCGCGGGTGCTGTCGCTGCCCATGAGCGCGGAAGGGGCGGCAGAAGTCGCGCGGCGCTCTCGCGGTACGCCGCGGATCGCCGGGCGGCTGCTCAGGCGGGTGCGGGACTTCGCCACCGCGGAAGGCGCGAAGACCGTGGATGCCGCCGTCGCCGACCGGGCGCTCGCCATGCTCGACGTGGACGGGCGCGGCCTCGACGCGCTCGACCGCCGCTATCTCGCCTGCATCGCGGAGAATTACGGCGGCGGGCCGGTCGGCGTGGAGACGCTGTCGGCGGCCTTGTCGGAGCCGCGCGACGCCATCGAGGAAATCATCGAGCCCTTCCTGCTGCAACAGGGTCTGCTCGCGCGCACGCCGAGGGGCCGCGTGCTCACCGGCCATGCCTACGAGCATCTTGGCCTTGCCGCGCCGCCGCCCTCGGGCAGCGGGCAATTCGTGCTGTTCGAAGGCGGCAATGACAACAAGGCGTGAGTTTACGCGAGCAGATATTCGCTGATTGCGGGCCGCCCGAAAGCGGCTTAGGACTTGGCGATGCTCAGGCGATGGGCCTTCTACCTGCTGTTGTTCTGCGCAGTCTTCGCGGCGGCCGGCTTTGCTGCGTTCAAGCTCTCGCCCTGGCCCTCTGTCCTGCTTGTTCGCCAGAACTTCGACCGAGACTCGTCCGAGCGCAATCGCGCGCTGGAGAAGCATCAGCCTCGCGGCATTACCCGCATGACCGACATCCGCTACGGCGAAGAAGCCTCAAGCCTGCTTGATGTGTATGTGCCCGAAGGTTCGGGGTCTCGCCCCGCGATCATCTGGATTCATGGAGGAGCCTTCATCGCGGGCAACAAGCACGATCTTTCCGGCTATCTGCCGATTCTGGCGGCCAGCAACTACACTCTGGTGGCGGTGGGCTATGCGCTTGCTCCCGGAGCGAAATATCCCGCGCCAGTGTTGCAGGCCAATGCCGCGGTTGCCTATGTGCAGGCAAATGCCGGACGTTTTGGCGTGGACTCGCGTCGCATCTACCTTGCAGGCGACTCGGCCGGCGCGCAGATCGCGGCACAACTGGCCGCCGGCGTTGCCGATCCCGCCTATGCTGAACGCGTCGGCTTCACACCTGCAATTGCAAGCGAGCAACTGCGCGGGGCAATCCTGTTTTGCGGAGTTTATGACGCGGCGCACATGAAGATCGAGGGGGCCTTCGGCGGATTCCTGCGCACGGTGCTGTGGTCATATTTCGGCAAGAAGGACATGACCGGCGATCCGCGCCTTGAGCAATTCGCCGTGACCGGCAATGTGACCTCCGCTTTTCCTCCAACCTTCATTTCTGCAGGGAACGCGGATCCGCTGGAGCCACAGTCGCGGGCATTGGCAGGCGCGCTTGCGGCAAAGGGCGTGGCGGTTGACGCCCTGTTCTTTCCGTCCGGATACAGCCCGCCGCTGCAGCACGAGTACCAGTTCAGTCTCGACATCGATGCAGGGCGGCTCGCCCTCAACCGGCTTGAAGCGTTTCTGTCGCGCACCAAGTGAAGTATGGTCCGCGCCGCAGTAACCGCAGGTGCAAGCTGTCAGAACATTCCACAATCATTGACGCTTCGGGAAACCGCTACGATGGATGATGCAGCTAGAGGAACGCGTTGGCCCGACATCGCCGGGCGCATCGAGGGCGACACCCACAGGCTGCCGGTCAGGGTCTATTACGAGGACACGGATTTTTCGGGCCTCGTCTATCACGCCAACTACCTGAAATTCTGCGAGCGGGCGCGATCGGACTTCGTGCGCCTGCTCGGCATCCATCACCGCGAGCTGATCTCGGCGGAAGGCGGCAACGAGCCGGCGGCCTTTGTCGTCAGGCACATGGAGATCGACTTCCTCAAGCCCGCCCGCATCGACGACCTGCTTGAGGTGGTGACGCGCTGCGTGGAGACGGGCGGGGCGACGCTGACGCTGGTGCAGGAGGTCACCCGGGAGGGCGCGGTCCTGGTGCGCATCCGGGTCAAGGTCGTGCTGGTGTCGCAATCGGGCAAGCCGCGGCGGCTTGGCGCGCTGGTGCGCGAGGCGTTTTCAACACTTCGTTAAGCAATAGGCCCGACCTTCTGGAGACAAGCGGGATTGCGCCGGATGTCCGGCGCGGCCACGCCGCCTGTCGGGTCGGGAACCGGCGGCAAGGTCCATTTTTGAACATCCTGGGTCAGCCCGGCTGCGCCGGACACCGCCTGCGCGCGGGCGCCGGTGCAATGTTCCCGCCACAGTCCGGGGACATGTTCAGGGACCCCATTGTCGAGGCCGAGTAATGCCCCAAGCCGTGACCACCGCGCCCGCCACCGCCCTGCAGGGCGAACTGTCCATCTACACGCTGTTCATGGACGCTCATATCGTCGTCCAGCTGGTCATGGTCGGCCTGCTGTTCGCCTCGGTGTGGAGCTGGGCGATCATCATCGAGAAGCTGTTCCTGTTCTCGCGCACCACGCGCGAGACCGACCGCTTCGAGAAGCTGTTCTGGTCGGGCCAGTCGCTGGACGAGCTGTATCAGGGCGTCGCCCAGCGGGCGAACACGTCCATGTCGGCGCTGTTCGTGGCGGCCATGCGCGAATGGAAGCGCAGCGTGGAATCCAGCAACAAGCTTATGCCCGGCGTGCAGACGCGGGTCGAAAAGGTGCTCGACGTGGCGGTGACGCGGGAAGTGGACCGTCTGGAAAGGCGGCTGCTGTTTCTTGCCACGGTCGGATCGACGGCGCCTTTCGTCGGACTGTTCGGCACGGTGTGGGGCATCATGACCAGCTTCCAGGCTATTGCCTCGTCCAAGAGCACCAATCTCGCGGTGGTGGCCCCCGGCATCGCCGAGGCGCTGTTCGCAACGGCGCTGGGGCTGCTCGCCGCCATCCCGGCGGTGATCTTCTACAACAAGTTCGCCAACCAGGTGACGCGGCAGGCGCAGCGTCTGGAGACTTTCGCCGACGAATTCTCCGCCATCCTGTCGCGGCATGTGGACATGAGGAGCTAGGCCGTGGGCGCGCAGCTCCAGGGTACCTCGCGCGGGCGCTCGCGGCGTGGACGTCACACGCCGATGAGCGAGATCAACGTCACCCCCTTCGTGGACGTGATGCTGGTGCTGCTCATCATCTTCATGGTGACGGCGCCGCTGCTGACAGTGGGCGTGCCCATCGACCTGCCCAAGACGGAAGCCAAGGAACTGCAGGGCGACAAGGAGCCGCTCACCATCTCGGTGACGAAGGAAGGGAAAATCTTCCTGCAGGAAACCGAA
>JAYZVT010000177.1:0-4076 GCA_036155355.1 Pseudomonadota bacterium | reverse complement strand
GGCCGTCAACCACGTATTCCTGCCCGACAGTTATGAGAGTGACACTGTCCGGCAGGCCGGAAATCCAGACACCTTCGCTGGAATTAGACACAATCTTGACCGGTGCGAAGCGCACTGTTCCCCCGTTCACGACCATGCGAACGCCGATGCGGCCGGAGTCGTCGAGACCGAGGACCGCCGGCGGAATGCGGTGGGCCATCTCGGATTTTACGGGAATGGATATGTCGGCGGTTACGCCATCCCTCAACGCCCGGTCCGCATTCGGCACCTCCATTTCCACGCGGAAGGTGCGCGTCGCGGGGTCCGCCGCCGTGGCGATGAAGCGTATGCGGCCCTGGACGCTTTCCCCGGTGACGAGCTTTGCCTGTCCGGTCATGCCCACGCGCAGCTTGCCTACCGAATGCTCCGAGACCGTTCCGACAACGACGAGCGGATCGAGCGCCACCATTGTCGCGCAAGTTTTGCCGGTGATGAGGAAGTCGCCGACCTTGGCCGGCTGCGCCTCCACGACGCCATCAAAGGGCGCGCGGATCACTGTGTGCTTGATGTCGATTTCCGCCTGCTCCAGCGAAGCGCGCGCGGCATCGAGATTGGCCCGCTGCTCGGCCACCTTCAGCCGCGCCGTGTGCCCTTGCGCCATCAGTTTTTCGGATGCCTCCAGATCCAGCTCTGCGCGCGACACTTCCGCCTTGGCCTTGGCAAGCACGGCCTCGCGCACGCCCTTCTCGAGCACGCATAGCGGCGTGTCCTTGGTGACAAAGGCGCCTTTGCGCGCCTCCAGCTTCTCCACGGTTCCCTGCGTCTCGGCCTGCACGTCCACCCGTGCCTCGGCTTCGGTTCGCCCGCGCAGCACGATGGCGGCGTCGCGCTTCTGCGCGGTGAACTCACGCACCCGCACCTGGAAGGCCTTGTCGTCAATAGCCGGGCCGGCTGGCTTCTTGTCCAGCAGGGACTCCGAGTTGACACTGCCGCTGCCGGAGATCTGGCCCGTGGCGAGCCATACCGTGATGAGCAGTGTGAACACTGTTGCCCAGACATAGGACCGCTTGATGCGCAGTCCACGCGCCGCATCAAGGCCAGCTTGCGCCCGCCGTTTCGCCAGGTCGAGCGTGCGGCCCGTGTCCGTGTTCTTGCGCTTTCCGGTCATTCCGCCGCCGCCGGAGTCAGGGCAGGGCCCTGCACCAGCGCCTTGTGCTGTTCGATGTATCTGATCGCCGCCTCGTGCACCGCTATCCCGTAGCCGATGGCGAAACGGCTGCCGGCGTGGTCGCAGCGCTCATGCATGTCGCGCAGCCGGTCGAGACCCTCCCTGAGAAAATCGAGCCGCGAATTCACCGACGCGTCCACGTGCCTGCCGTGGAGAAACTCCGCATACAGGCAATGGAACAGGAATTCCGACTTGCAGGTGTCGTTGCTGGGAAGCCTGCCGTGGAGAGTCTCGAGGAATGCGGCGCGCCCCTTGTCAGTGATCGAATAGATCTTGCGGTCGGGCTTGCCCTCCTGGCTGGCCTCCCGCAGTGTGACATGCCCCGACTTGTTCAGCCGGCTGAGTGCCGGGTAGATAGAGCCATAGCTGGCTTCCATGAAATGGCTGAAATGCCCTTCGGAGGCCTGCTTCTTGATCTCGTAGCCGGTCGCCTCGCCGAACCACAGGATGCCGAGGCAGAGGGTGCTCACATTCATGGGCGTCACGCGTGCAGTGGGAATGGCGACCCTAAGGCCGATCTTTAAGCTATGCCGAGCCTATATATATTTGCCGGATATATGGCAACCCTGTGACGCCTGGAATTGGGCTCAGAATGGGCGCGGCAGCCTCGGCACCACGCGCTGCAGCGGCCGCACCGGAACAACCCTTTGCGGCAGCAGGCGTCCCCCCAGCAGGTCCGCGCGGCGGAACCTGCGCACCGGATCGATGGTCAGAGACCGGTCAATGAAGGGGAAGGCGCTGCCGAAGGCGACGGCCGGCAGGAATGTGCCGTCCCACTTCAACGGTCCGGATATGATTCCGCCTTGGCGGATATGGAAGAAGCTGCCGATCTGGCGCAGGCGCCGGCAGGAGCCGGGCTGGCCGCACACATCCACCTCGCCCTGGACGAGCAGCAGCGCGATTTCGCCATCGTCATTCACATAGCCGTCGAAGATCGTGCCGCGCACGCCGATGGATGCAACCGGCGTCTTGATCTGGTAGGCCGACTTCTGGCTCTTGCCCGAGATGAAGCGGAACGCGCCCTGGGAGGCATTGATGACCACCTGGCCTCCACTCTTCTTCGCCGGATCGTAGATGAAGGCGTCGAGCGCCAGTTTGGAGTTTGGCCCGACGGCGAGCTTGGTGTCGTCCGCGAGCACGAACTCGCCTTCGCTTTCGGCCGTCGTCGAGATCAGCTCGTTCTGATGGATGACGTCGCCTTTCGCCAGCTTGCGCGGGGAATCGCTGAGCGTTGCGGTCACCTCATTCTTGATCGCCACCGTCTTGCCGATATCGCCTTCCGCCGCCGCCGGACCCATCCCGAGCGCGAGGAGCAGCGCGGTGAGCACTGAAAGCAGAGCGCGGGAATGAAGAATCGCGATCATGGCAATTGCCTTCTCAACGGTCATAATAGTCTCGGTACCACGCGATGAACTTCGCAACGCCTTCCTCGATCGGCGTCTTCGGTTCGTAGCCTATGTCCCGGGAAAGCGCCTCGACGTCTGCGAAGGTCTCAGGCACGTCGCCTGGCTGCATCGGCAGGAATTTCTTTTCCGCTGTCTTGCCGAGGAGTCGCTCGATGGTCGAAATGTAGTCCATAAGCTGCACAGGCGTGTGGTTGCCGATGTTGTAGAGGCGATAGGGGGCGCTTGAGGTGGCCGGATCCGGCGCGTCGCCCGACCAGTCGGCGCTCGGCTCCGCGACACGGTCGCAGCAGCGCACGACGCCCTCTACGATGTCGTCGATATAAGTGAAGTCGCGGGCGTGCTTGCCGTGGTTGAAGACCTCGATGGGTTCACCCGCGAGAATATTTCGCGTGAACAGGAACAGCGCCATGTCCGGCCGTCCCCACGGCCCGTAAACGGTGAAAAAGCGCAGCCCCGTCACCGGCAGCCGGTAAAGATGGGCATAGGTATGCGCCATCAACTCGTTCGACTTCTTGGTCGCAGCGTAAAGGCTGAGCGGATGATCCACGTTGTCATGGACCGAGAATGGCAGCGAGGTATTGGCCCCGTAAACGGAGCTGGACGAGGCAAAGACCAGATGTTCCACGCCGCCATGGCGGCAGCACTCGAGGATGTTGGTGAAACCGACGACGTTGGAGTCGATATAGGCGCGCGGGTTGCTGAGCGAATAACGCACTCCAGCCTGCGCCGCCAGGTTGATGACCCGCGTCGGCTTCTCCTCGGCGAACAGTTTCTCCATGGCTTCGCGGTCGGCCAGGTCAGCCTTCACAAACCGGAAGCCGTTGCGGCCCTCCAGCCGCGCCAGCCGGGCCCTCTTCAGCGACACGTCGTAATAGTCGTTGAGGTTATCGAGCCCGATCACCTTGTCGCCGCGGTCAAGCAGGGCTTTGGCCGTGTGGTAGCCGATGAAGCCTGCCGCGCCTGTCACAAGGATGGTCATGTCATGCGCTCCACCCGGCCTCACACACGACAATCGCTGTCCGTGGGGGGAAGCACGCCCTTGACGTCGTAGATGATGCCCTTGCCGGTCAGGAGCTTGCGCAGCCGCGCCGCGCCCATCTCGGCGATCTGCTTGTGCCCCACGGCAAGTACGACAACGTCGTAGCTCCCGGCGGGCAGATCGTTGGAGACCTTGATTCCGTACTCCTCGATCGCTTCCTGCGCATCGGCGAGAGGGTCATACACTGTTACCTCGGCGACGAAGTCGCCCAGCTCGCCGACCAGGTCGGCGACCTTGGTGTTGCGCGTGTCGGGGCAGTTCTCCTTGAAGGTGAAGCCCATCACCAGCACCCTGGCGCTGTCCACCCGCAGCTTCTGCTTCACCATCGCCTTGACGATGTCGCCGGCGACGAATGCGGCCATGTTGTCGTTGATGCGCCGCCCGGCAAGGATCATCTCCGGGTGAAAGCCGATCGATTGGGCCT
>JAYZVT010000176.1:0-7280 GCA_036155355.1 Pseudomonadota bacterium | reverse complement strand
GGGCCAGCGCCCGGCCGTTCGCTTTGTCAGCCGCCGTCGGAGCGGTTGATCCAGCCGTCGATCGCCTTGCGCGGGCGCGGCTCGTGCTGAGGCTGTTGCTGTTGCGGCTGGCCGGTCGCATCGGCCGGTGGCAGGGTGCCGACCAGGAAGGGGTTGCCTGAATAGAGCGGCGGGGGCTGCGGTCCGCCAAACAGGCCACGGCCATAGCGGTCGTAGCGGTCGTCACGCGGCGCAGTCCGTGCCCCATGGCGCGCGCCGTTGTAGCGCGGACCGCCGAAGAGGCCGCGTTCATAGGGCGGGGCGCCGTAATACTGTCCCGAACCGGGATTGTAGGAACCGCCCCCGAAATAGGCCCCGGATCCCTGATCGATGCCGGACATCTCCGGTCCCGCCGCCAGCACCCACTGCAGGTATTCAGTGGACGCCTGGCGGCGGCCATATGGCGGCGTTTCGTATTTGTAAGCGGCGACGCGCTTGAGCTGAGGCGTAAAGTCCTTGTCGGCAGTGCGCGCTTTGTCCATGAATTCGCGCCAGATCATGGTGGGCAGGTTGCCGCCGGTCACGCGCGCCATGGGCGAGTTGTCGTCATTGCCGACCCACACGCCCACGACGAGGTTTCCGGCGAAGCCAATGAACCAGGCGTCGCGGTAATTCTGGCTGGTGCCGGTCTTGCCATAGGACGGTACGGCAAGCCGGGCGCCACGGCCGGTGCCATACTGGACCGTCGCCTGGAGAAACTGGCGCATGAGCGCGCCTTCGCCCAGCTGCCAGCGTCCGGCTCCCTGCGGCGGGCCGCCGGCAATTGCATCTTTCTCGCCAAGCGAAATGGCGCCCCAGGGCTTGACCGGATAGGCGTCGGCCGCGAAGGCGGCATAGGCGGATGTCAATTCGAGCAGGCTCACTTCCGACGTGCCGAGGGCAATGCTGGGCTCGCTGGCGAGCGGGCTTTCGATGCCCAGATCCTGCGCCGCTGTGATGACCTGCTCGCGCCCGACGGCCTCCGACAGCTGGATAGCCACAGTGTTGATGGACGCCAGAAATGCCTGGGTCAGCGTCACGGGCCCGCGATAGCCGTGGTCGTAGTTCTCGGGCATCCAGTCGCCGATGCGAACCGGCGCGTCGAGCGCGTACATGTCGGGTGTCACACCAACGCGCAGGGCCGCCAGATACACGAAAGACTTAAAGGACGAGCCGGGCTGGCGCATCGCCTGCGTGGCGCGGTTGAACTGGCTGGCCGCGTGATCCACGCCGCCGACCAATGCGATGACCCTGCCGTCGGTATGCATGGCGACCAGGGCGGCCTGTGTCGCCTTGCGGCGCGGGCCGTCCTTGGACATGAATTTTTCGACCGCCGCTTCGGCGATGGACTGAACCTGGGGATTGAACGCAGTGCGCACGGGTAGAGGAGCGAGGGAGCCGTCCTGCGGCGGCTTCACCGTCTCGGCGATCCAATCGGCGTAATAGTCGCCCACGGACCTCTCTTCCTTGCGGCGCGGCTTCGCCGACTCCATGTTGGCGATCGACTTGGCATCCGCGATGACGCCTTCCGAGGCCATCGCCTGCAGAACGAGCTGGCGGCGGGCGCGCAACTCGTCGGGCTTGCGCGACAGCGTCGCGGGCGACTTCAGCAGTGCGACGAGATGGGCGGACTGGGGAATAGTGAGATTGCTCACCGGCACGTCGAAATAATGCCGGGCAGCGGCGCGCAGGCCATAGCAGCCTTCGCCCAGGTAGACGCGGCTCAGATAGCGTTCGAGGATTTGCTCCTTGGTCAGGGCCAGTTCCAGGCGCAAGACGATGATGACCTCTTCAAGCTTGCGTTCGTAGGTGCGGGCGCTGGACAGATAGGCGAGCTTGGCGAGCTGCTGCGTGATGGTGCTGCCGCCTTGAACGATGCGGCCGGCCTTATAGTTGACCATGGCCGCGCGGGCGATGCCGATGGGGTCGATGCCGGGGTGGTAGTAGAAATTGCGGTCCTCCATCGCCAGCAACGCGCCAATGAAGTGCTTGGGTACTTCATTGATGGAAACGGGACCGCCGTAGCAGCCGCCTCTGCGGGCAAAGGTCTCGCCGTCCGCAGTCTTGAGAACCAGCTCCCTGCCGGTCGGAGATTCGAGGGTGTTGCCGAGCGGATAGGTCTCGGGCGGAGAAGGGAGCGTATAGAGATAGCCGAAGAGCGCCAGAGAACAAAAGATCATGGCGGCATTCATGCCCGTCGCCACCAGGCGCAAGGGCAGGTTCAGCGGGCCGCGGCGCAGTACCTGCCAGAAAGGACGCGAGCCGGACCGCACGCTGCGATGCAGACCCCTGACCTTGTCCATCAGTTCGGGCGGCAGCATTCTGGTTGTTCCGTTTTCAGCCTTCTGGCCCGGCGGGTCCGCGCGAGCGCCCGTCAACTCTAAGTGACATTGCGGACGCGCCAATTCAACCTTCCGGGGGCCTGTGCGGCTGCCTTAATTGTGGCCGACGGCGCTTCGGGGCCATTGTCCGCATTACGCGCTGTCGTGGAACCCCAAGGTCCCCTGATAGCTAACGAATTGCTGCACAAGGAGTTCCTTCGCGGCGGGCGGCAATCCGGCGGTCGGGCAGCGTTGCGGACCCCTTGATCATTGCGGCGGGACATGGCAGCGGGACAGCGCGGCCTGATATAATTACCGCCGGAGCGGGGCCGCATCGGTCGCGGCAATTCCGCCGACAGGAGGGCTTACAATGGGCTGCACGGTTTCCCCGATCCGATCCACGCACGCGGCGAGCCGCGCTTTGGCGCAGCGCGATCTGCTGTTGCTCTCGGGCGCCGATCTGCGTCGCGCGGTGAGCCAGTCAACCGCGATCGACGTTCTGCGCGAAACATATGCGCGTCTGGCCGAGAGCCGCGCGGATCAGGGCCGGTCGCTCGGCTTCTCCGTCGAAGGCGGGTCGATCCATGTGAAGGCCGGCCTGCTGCCCGGGTCCCACGCGGCCTTCGCGGCAAAGGTCAATGTCAATCTGCCGGGCAATCCGGAGAGGAATGGCCTGCCGACAATACAAGGCGTGGTTCTGCTGTCGGACGCGACCGACGGCCGGCCGCTTGCCGTTATCGAATCCATGACGCTGACGGCCATGCGGACGGCGGCGGCGGCTACGCTGGCTGCAACATATGGCGCACGCAAGGACGCGGCGGTGATCGCCATCATCGGCTGCGGCTCGCAGGCGCCCTATCAGCTTGATTCTTTCCGCGCGGCCTTCCCGCTGCGCCAGGCCCGCGTTTTCGACATGGACGGACGGCGGGCGGCTGCTTTCGCGGCACAGACGACGATGCCGGATTGTCCGTGCGTGGCCGCGGCGAGCGTCGCGGCGGCGATCGAGGGCGCGGATATCGTCGTGACCTGCACAACGTCCAAGGCGCCGATCCTGACGGAGGACATGAGGCTGCCTGGCTGTTTCATCGCCGCGATGGGCGCGGACAATCCGGGCAAGCAGGAGATTGCCCCTGGTCTCATGGCCCGCGCGCGGCTTCTCGCAGACGATATCGAGCAATGCGCGCAAGGAGGCGACCTGGCTCATGCGCTGCGCGCCGGCGCGGTCACGCTCGATGATGTGCGGGGGGACCTGGCCGATCTCGCGTCCGGCAAATCTTCCGGTAGGGACCGCGCCGACGAACTGGTGATATTCGACTCCACCGGCAGCGGCGTGCAGGACGTTGCGCTTGCATGGGCCGCCTACAACTCCGCGGCGGCGCGCAACATCGGCTCGCGGTTCAGGCTGGGAGACTGAGCGGCTTTGTTGACCCGCACCGGCCTCAGAGCCTCGCCTTGACCCAGGCGAGTATGGTCCCGACCGCTTCCTGCTCGATGCCGAGATAGCCGTGGGGCGTCAGGGCCTCGCAGGGATTGTCTTCGTCGGCGCGTGTGCTGGCTAGGACGGCAAGATCGGCCGTGGCGCCCGCCTTCTTCATGGCGGCCTGGACCGTCCTGACGCTCGACAGCAGCGTGAACTTGCACTGGTCGCCGCTGTTGTGAACGAAGAACACCGGCATCCGCGCCTTCGTCATGTCCATTTCTTTCAGGCTGTCGGGGCGCTTGCCCTTGTCGGTGAGCGTGGATGACAGCACCGCCCCGTTGACCAGTGCGGGATCGATCCGGATGGCGGCATTGCCGGCGGAAACGCTGCCGCGGCTGGTGCCGACGATGAACACGGGCTTCTGGTTGAGCGCCTGAAGCGCGGAGGCGACGGCGGCCAGGTCGGCGGCATGTTCGGCGGTCATGCGAAATCCGTCCAGGCCGTCCTTGTTCTGCCGGTCGGAGGGCGAGTCCACCGTGGCGACTAGGTATCTGCCCATCGCGAAGGAGACGCGGCTGCGGGCGAGGAAATTGCGCGATCTTGTTCCCGGCGTAGCCGGATCAAGCCGGAGCCAGCCCGCGCCGCCGACGAGAAGCATGATGTTGGCGGAGGCGGAAGCCTCATCTCCGGTCAGCAGGACATTCACGGTCGTGCCGCGCGGTGTGGCTACGGTTATGACCTTCTCCGCCGCCTCAGCGCAGGCGCCGGCGATCAGGAGCCAAAACGCTGCAAGCAGCGGTAAAAATCGCGTGTTCGGCATGGGTTTGTCGTCCCGGGACGGGTGACGGACAGAGTTCGTGCGGCCAGAATATAGCAGATCGGGTCAATCGAGGGAGCGACCGCCATGCTGATCCGCATTCCCCGCGGCTGGGAAATTCCGGAAACTCTTGTGACACCGGAGCACATGGTATTGAACCGGCGGCATTTCCTCGCCGGCGCTGGCGCAGTTGCCGCCACGGGCGCACTGACTGGCGGGGCGCGCGCCGCGGAAGAGAACGACCCGACGGCAGATCTCTATCCGGCCAAGCTCAATCCGAAATACACCATCTCGCGGCCCGTCACCGACGAGAAGATCAACTCGACCTACAACAATTTCTACGAGTTCGGATTTTCCAAGCGCATCTCGCGGGCGGCGCGGGCGCTGCCGATCCGTCCCTGGGAACTACGCATCGACGGCGAAGTCGAGAAGCCTTTCACCATCGCCATAGACGATCTCATCCGCAGGATGACTCTGGAGGAACGCCTTTACCGGCATCGCTGCGTGGAAGCCTGGTCCATGACCATTGCCTGGAGCGGTTTTGCCATGCGCGATCTGGTGTCGCTGGCGAAGCCGCTCTCGGGTGCGAAATATGTACGCATGGAGACTTTCCACAATTCCAATGTCGCGCCGGGCCAGAGGACCAAGAGCTATCCCTGGCCCTATGTGGAAGGTCTCACCATCGCGGAAGCGACCAATGAGCTGGCGTTCCTTGCCACGGGCGCCTATGGCAAGCCGCTGGCAAAGCAGTTCGGCGCGCCATTGCGGCTGGCAGTGCCGTGGAAATATGGCTTCAAGTCGATCAAGTCGATCGTGCGCGTCAGCTTCACCTCGGAGCGTCCCAAGTCCTTCTGGGAGAAGGCGCAAGGCGCGGAATACGGCTTCTGGGCGAATGTGAATCCGGAAGTGGACCATCCGCGCTGGAGCCAGGCCGACGAAGAGGTGCTCGGCGCCTTCACCCGCATCCCGACGAAGCTGTTCAACGGTTATGGCGAGTATGTGGCCGACATGTACAAGGACCTCAAGCACGAACCTTTGTTCATGTGAGCGGCGCTAGCGGCCAGGCCAGCCTTCACCAACCACCACGAAGGGCGCCCACAGCGCGGGATAGGCGTTTGTGGGGCTGGAAGAGTCCGCGATCATGGCCAGCATGGCGCGGCGCAGGGCCTCGGACCGGCCGATCGATGGATCCTTCTTCAGTTGCGCGAAGGTGGAGCTGGTAATGCGCGCAGCCGCGTTGTCGTCGGCGGGCCAGTGGGTGACCAGCAGGGCGCGCGCGCCCGCATAGAAGAATGCCCGGGCCAGGCCCGACAGGGCCTCCGCGCCTGGTTTGTCGCCGGCGGCGGTATTGCAGGCCGACAGCACCACCCAGTCTGCTGCGAGCTTGAGCTGCGCCACTTCCGACGCGGTGAGCAGGCCGTCGTCCAGAACGGTCTGTTTTTCCGGTATCGAGAGCGCCAGCGCGGGCTCGCCAAGACCGTCGATATCTCCCGCTACTAGCCCGTGGGTGGCGAAATAGACGATGCGGTAGCGATCGAGCGGCTCGCGCTTGACGGCGGCCTCCGAGGCGCCCTTGCCCAGGCGGATGTCGCTTTCGGGAACGCCCAGGCTCCGGGCTACCTCCAGCAGTTCCTTGCGGGTGCCGGGCAGCGGCGGCAGGCCGTTGATGAGCGTGTCGCGGTCCGGGCGTGCGCCGCGAAAGAAGGTAGAGTAGGCGCGGGCGCTGGCGAGCCTCTCTGGCTGTCCAGCAGGTGCAGGTCCGAATTGCGGGTCGGCGAAACCGATGAGCGTATTGGGGGCGCTGCTGTTCCTGGCCAGCACGCGGAGCGCCTTGAGGCTCGGCACTGAGGGCAGGGTGGTGACGGCGTGGCGCTTCGCCAGCCATTCGGCGCCGGCATAATCCCCGTCCTTTGCCGGGGCAGTGACGAGGATATGGAAGGGCAGGCCAGTGAGTGCACCCGACGGCACAAGGAGCAGGTGCTTTTTGTCCGCGATGAGGGCATGCACGGGCGCCAGAACGAGCGTGTAAAGCTCGTGCAGGGCGGCGAGCGACACGGGCTCGGTTTTTCCCTGGGCCAGCGCCGCGATGTCGAGACCCTTGCGGATGGCCCCGATCTTTTCCGTCAGCACGGCTTCATCTACCTTGAGGAGCTGCCATCCGATGCCTTCACGGGTGACAATCCAAACGAGGCAGGACCGCGAGCCCATCAGATAGGTAATCAGGGCCTCGTCGGGGGCGAGTAATTTTTGCACCTCAGTTGCGTCGAGCGGGCGGGGGCTGGCGAATGAGGCATATTCAGGAAATTCCTTCTCGAGGCGCGCGGTGATGTTGTCGATTGCCGCTGCTGCGGCGTCGCGCTGATGCCTCAGCTTTTCCACCGCATCCGCCTGCTGCTGACCTGGCGCTTTGGACATCGCGCCGAGCAGCAGCTCATCGAACTTGCGCCAACTCCCTACCAGGTCCTGGCGCTGGCGTACCGCGGCAGCAAGAGCGTCGTTGCCAGCGCCGAGACGGGCCGACATCTGTGTGAGGGCGGCCCCAGTGGAGGTGATGTTCACGCGTTGCACGGCCAGGAAGGTTTCCGCGGCCAATGCCGCGTATTCGTCCGGCATCCGAATGCTTTCGCGGTAGGCAGTCCGGATCAGTCCGTACAGGGGCAGGGCCTCGCCGCGCTGGCGTTCGCTGTCGCTCTTTGTGATGACG
>JAYZVT010000175.1:0-4249 GCA_036155355.1 Pseudomonadota bacterium | reverse complement strand
GGCGCTGACGCGGCACATCGCGGGCGAAGTGAGCGTGCGGCGGCTCAAGCGCGGCACCGCAATTCATCTGGTGTTTCCCGTCAGGCCCGGACGGGCGCGGGACAAGAAGCGCAGGACGTCCAAGAAGTAGCCGCCAGGTTCAGGCCGCTTCCGAGTGTTTGAAGCCAAGCAAGTTGTAAACGGCGACGGGCCGGTGGAAGCCCTTCAGGTTCAGTTCGCCCATGGACTCCGCGTCCACGCGGTCCTCCACCTTCACGAAGACGCGCGGCGATATGAGGATTTGCCCATCCGTCGCCTCGCTGCACAGGCGCGCGGATAGATTGCAGACGATGCCGATGGCGCTGTAATCGAGGCGCTCGGCGAAGCCGATGGTGCCCATGGTGGCATAGCCTCCGGCGATGCCCGCGCCGAAGCCCAGATTGAAGCCGCGCTTGCGCCAGCCCTGCGTCAGCGCACCGACCGACTCGCGGATCTGCAGAGTCATGCGGATCGCCTGCATTTCGTGATCTTCCATGGCCATGGGCGCATTGAACAGGATCATGGCGCCGTCGCCTGCGAAGTGCTCGATGGTGCCGTCGTGGGCGGTACTCGCTTTGCCGAGTTCGGCGTGGTACTCGCGCAGGACCGCCATGACCTCTTCCGGGTCTGTGGTCTCGGTGAAGGCGGTGAAGCCGCGCAGGTCCACATAGACGACGGTGATCTCGGCGCGGCGCGTCTTGAGCGGATCGTCGGCCTCTCCGGACATGATGAGGCTGGTGATCTTGGGCGACAGGAAGCGGGTCAGCTTCGACATGCGCCCGAGCTGGTCCACCTGCTCCTTCACCCGCGATTCCAGCGTGTGGTTCCACTCCGCCAGTTCCGCCGACTGCTGCTGAACCTGGCGGGTTTTCTCCTGGATCTCCGCGAAAGCGCGGGCGTTCTCCACCGCGATCACGGCCTGGTCGGCGAATGTCTGCAGCAGCTTTATCTGCCGTTCGGTGAAGGGCTTTACTTCCCGCCGACCGAGGCCGATGACCCCGATCGGCGTGCCGTGGCGCAGGATGGGTATGCCCAGATAGGTGCGATAGGCCGATGTGGACTTCAGCGTCTGCAGAATTGCCTGGTCATAGTCCGGATCGGCCGCGATGTCGGTGACATGCACGGGTACGCCGTCGAGGAAGGCGCGTCCGACCACATAGCCGCGCGTCGGCTCGCGGGGAAAGATGCTCTTGTAGACCGCCGTCTCCTCGGGGCGCAGGTTGCTGACCGCTTCGATATGCAGCTTGCCGTCGTGAAAGCGCGACACATGGCTGAATTCCGCGTCGCAGAGCCGCTGGGCGCGCTCTACGATGGCATCGAAGACCGGCTGGGTGTCGCTGGGCGAGCGGCTGATGACGCCGAGCATGTCGCTGGCCGCCGTCTGAAACTCGAGCGATTCCTGAATCTCGGAAAACAGCCGCGCGTTTTCCACCGCGATGACCGCCTGCTCGGCGAAAGTTTCCACCAACGCGATCTGGCGCAGCGTGAAAGGCCGTACTTCACGCCGCACGAGGCCGATCACGCCGACCGGTTCGCCCTTGCGCAGGATCGGCACGCCCATGATGGTGCGGTATTGCCCAGCCTTCTGCAGGATATCGAGGGTTCTGGGATCGTAGTCGTCGTCCGCGTTCACATCGTCAACATGGACAGTCTTGCGGTCGAGGATCGCACGCCCCATCACGAACCTGCGCGTTACGGGGCGCGGAAAGATCCTGGAGTAGGCCTCCAGTTCTTCCGGCGACATATTGTCCACCGCTGTCAGGTGCAGTTCCTCGCCAGCCAGGCTGGCAACAGTGCTGAATTCAGCCTCGCACAAGCGGCCGGCGTTCTCGACGATTGCCTCATAGACTGGACGGACGTCGTTGGGAGAACGGCTGATGACGCCGAGCACGTCGCCGACGGCCGTCTGATATTCGAGCGACTCCTCGAGTTCGTTGAACAGCCGGGTGTTCTCGATGGCGATGACCGCCTGGTCGGCGAAAGTGGTGACCAATTCAACCTGCTTGGCGGTAAAGGGTTGCACCTCCTGGCGATAAATGCCGATGGCGCCGATCAGTTCGTCATCCTTGAGCATCGGTACATTGAGCAGGCTGCGAATGCCGCCGAGTTCGGCAGTGGCGACACGCACCTCCTCTCGCTCCGCATATACATTCTCGGCGAGCGTATCGGCGACCTGTATCGTTTGCCGGGTTTCCATCAGCCTTGCGAGGCCGCTGCCAGAGCCGGGGCGTATCGGCCCCGAGTCGAGCCATTTCGCGTAGGCGGCGGTAACACCGATCTTGGCCACGGCCGTGTATGCGCCATCGGCGAATCTGAAGAGAACGCCTACCTTGGCTTCGCACAGTCGTGTCGCATCGCGCAGCATCGCGTCGAATACAATTTGCAGGTCATTCGCCGCATTGCTGATGACCTTGAGCACTTCCGAGGTCGCCGTCTGGTATTCCAGAGACTCCCGAAGTTCGCGCGATCTCGCTTCGACGGCCTCCAACAGTCGCGCATTCTCAATGGCGATGACGGCCTGGTCTGCGAATGTGGTGACGAGTTCGATTTCCTTGTCGGTAAAGGGCTCGGGCTCGCGGCGGAAGAGCGCGAAGGCGCCAAACTTCACCTCGTCGCGCATCAGCGGCACGCCGAGCAGGGCGCGGAACTGTCCGATCTTCTGCCCCTTGTCGCCATGCCAGCGGTAATCGGGATCGGCGAGCGCGTCAGGAATGTGGATGGTCCGACCTTCGAGAACGCATCTGCCGGCCGACGTGCCCTTGTCGAGAGGCAGGGGATTGTCCCGAGCGAACCTGGCGAAGTCCGTGTCGATCTTGTTCATGGCCGCGAGGTAGAAAGTGTCGCCCCTCAGCCGCCACATGAAGGCGCCGTCGGCGCGGCACAACTTGGCGGCGGTGTCGGAGATGGCATCGAGAACCGGCTGAAGCTCGGTCCTGGAGCGGCTGATGATGCGCAATACGTCTGCGGTCGCAGTTTGTTGCTCCAGTGATTCCAACAGCTCGCTATTGCGCTTTTCGACTTCCGCGAAGAGACGCACATTCTGGATTGCAATGACCGCCTGGTCCGCGAAGGTCTCGACGAGTGCGACTTGCCTGTCGGAAAACGGCTCGACCAGCGTCTTCAGAATATTGATTACACCGAGCAATTCGCCTTCGCGCAGCATCGGAACAGATAACACGGTGCGGAAGCCCTGTTGCTTGACCAGTTCCCCGCGCTGATAGTCCGGTAGATCCAGAACGTCGGCTACCTGAACAGTGCGGCGCAACTCGGCGGCGTGTCCGGCGACCGAACCACCGCCTGGCCTGAGCGGATTTTGCTGCAAATATTCGGTAAATCCAGGCCAGGCGCCATGGGCTGCGCCCAGCTTCAGCAGCTCCCCGTCGAACATATAAATATGCCCACGGGTGGCTGCGCAAAGCCTGGTAGCGCTCGCGATGATCGTGTCGAGCACTGGCTGGAGATGACGGGTCGAGCGACTGATGATTCTTAGAACTTCATCGGTCGCGGCCTGGAACTCGATTGCTTCACGCAATTCCGGCGACGTCAGGTCAGCAAGCGCAGACTGCTTGTCGAGTGGAGCTTGATTGGACAAGGATTTACTCGAAGCGCCGGACGTTTCCGGCGCCTTGCCACTCCTGCGGGCTCGTGGCTTTTTCACCACTCCACAGACGCGCTCCCTCCCATGCATCCGGGCCTGCAAGGGACCCACCAGATGCCTGGGTACACGGAAGATATCACGGGGCACGCTCAGAGAAAGTGGTTCAATTCGGCTCAGATTAATGAATGACTGACCTGACGAGAGGCGTGTCGGCGTGGAGGGAATTTGAACCGAGCTCGAGAATTTCCCCCAGTTTTTCCACAGGGGCGGGTCGTCTCGCCGAGGCCGGTCCGCGTGATTCGCGCGCGGGCGGCATTTTGGCTAGCGTCGTCTTCGATCCGGCAAAGTGATTCGCAATCGGCCTCATGCGCTTCGACAGCCAGTTCCTGGACGAAATTCGTGCCCGCCTGCCGGTGTCGCAGGTGGTGGCGCGGCGCGTGAAGCTCAAGAAATACGGGCGGGAATACAAGGGTCTGAGCCCGTTCAAGCAAGAGAAGACGCCGTCATTCACGGTCAACGACCAGAAGGGTTTCTATCATTGCTTCGCCTCGGGTGAGCATGGCGACATCTTCGCCTTTGTGCAAAAGACCGAAGGCCTGAGCTTCCCCGAAGCGGTCGAGCGGCTCGCTGGTG
>JAYZVT010000174.1:0-2652 GCA_036155355.1 Pseudomonadota bacterium | reverse complement strand
CTGACCCTGCATAGTGAGCGGGCTCGGGCCTGACCACCTTGGCTTCAGGCAACTCCGCAAGCCGCTCACAGGCCATGGCCACGGCCTTGTCGTGATCTACTGCGCCCACGGCGGCAAAAATGATATTGCCCGGTGCGTAGTGAGTGCGCCTGTAGGATTCCAGTTCGGCGGCACCCAAGGCGCCGACGCTTTCCGGCGTACCGAGGATAGGGCGGCCAAGCGGCTGGTCGGGATAGGCGGCGTCGAGCAGAAGATCGAACACGCTGTCGTCGGGCGAGTCCTGCGCGGCGGCAATTTCCTGGAGAATAACCGCCTTCTCCTTGAGGAGTTCGGTGGAGTCAAAGGTCGGCCGCTGGATGATGTCGCCAAGAATGTCGAGCGCCAGCGACACGTTGTCCTTGAGCACACGCGCGTAATAGGCGGTCCCCTCGAGACTGGTGGCCGCATTGAGATCACCGCCCACGGACTCGATTTCCTCCGCGATCTGGCGGGCGGTACGGTGGCGCGTTCCCTTGAAGGCCATGTGCTCGAGCAGGTGGGACAGGCCATGCTGATCCTTGCGCTCGCTGCGCGCACCGGCACCGACCCACAGCCCTAGCGAAACAGTCTGCAGATGAGGCATCGCGTCGGTGACGACGCGCAACCCGCCGGGAAGCGTGGAAAGTCGTGTGGTCATGGCGCGGCCTCGACGGCGGCGCGCGCCCGGCTCTCGATGAACGCGGCGACGGTATCCTTGTCGGCGGCGATGACGTCGTAGTGCTCCTCGGCGTTCATGGCGGCACGCAATCTGTCGGGCTGGGACGGCCGTTCACCGCAGGCGCGTTCGACAGCATCGGGGAACTTGGCCGGATGGGCCGTCGCCAAAGTAATGACGGGCTCGCCGGATTGCTGCATCTGCTCCGCGGCGAACAATCCGACGGCGGTATGGGGATCGGCCATATATCCGGAACGGCCGAGGACACGGGCGATCGTCGCCGCGGTCTGCGCCTCGTCCGCCCGGCAGGCGCTGAACAGGATGCGGATATGGTCCAGCATGTTGCGCGAGAAGCCGAAACCGCCCTTGTCCGCGAACTCGTCCATGAGCGCGCGCACATGCGCGGCGTCGCGACCGCTGGCCTCGAAGATCAGCCGTTCAAAGTTGCTCGAAACCTGAATATCCCTGCTCGGGCTCGACGTGGCGACGACGTCCCGTGACTCATACCGGCCGGTATGGAGGGCGCGGACGAGTATATCATTTATATTCGTGGCGATAGCGAGGCGAGAGACCGGCAATCCCATGCGTCTGGCCGCATAACCTGCGAAAATATCTCCGAAATTCCCGGTGGGCACGGAGAAGCACACGCTGCGGTGCGGGCTGCCGAGCGCCACCGCCGAGGTAAAGTAATAGACGGTCTGGGCCATGATGCGCGCCCAGTTGATCGAATTCACCGCTGCCAGCGACAGCCGGTCGCGCAGCGCCAGGTCGTTGAACAGCGCCTTCACGATGGACTGGCAGTCATCGAAGGTCCCTTCGACGGCGAGATTGTGGACGTTGTTCTCCCTGGCCGTGGTCATCTGGCGGCGCTGGACGTCGCTGACGCGGCCGTGGGGATGCAGAATGAAAATGTCGATATTGCCGCGGCCCCTGAACGCCTCAATGGCCGCGCCGCCGGTATCCCCGGAGGTAGCCCCGACAATGGTCACGCGCCGGTCGCGTCGGGTGAGCGCCCTGTCCATCAACCTCGCCAGAAGCTGCATGGCCAGGTCCTTGAAGGCGAGCGTGGGTCCGTGGAACAGCTCCAGAACCCATTGCGACGCCGACAGTTGTACCAGCGGCGCCACTGCATCGTGGGAAAAGGTGGCATATGCCTCGCGTGTCAGTTGGGCGAACTCGGCCTCGGTCCAGCCAGGTCCGAGGAAGGGATACATGATCCGCGCCGCGGCCTCGCCATAGGGCAACCCGGCAAGCGCTGCAATTTCGGCGGGCGACATCGCCGGCCAGGTTTCGGGCAAATAGAGGCCGCCGTCGCGGGCCAGACCGGCCAGCAACGCCTCCTCGAATCCCAAGACCGGCGCGGAACCGCGCGTGCTGACGTATTGCACCTGAAAATCCCTCGAAATCGGCCGCCAAAGCCTCCGGGCCAAGACGGTAAACGCCGTGAGCGAGCCGGGCAAGAACGGCAGGGCATCACGGTTTATCGACTGGCCGGCGCCCCAGATTTGCCCGCAGAAACAGGACATACATGACCACCAGCACCCCGGCCAGCGCGAACCACGTCAGCGCGTATTCCAGGTGCCGGTTCGGCAGTTCGGGTATGGCGCCCCGGGGACGGGGCCAGCCGCCCGGCGGCGTCGGTTCGCGGACTTCCATGAAGAAGGGCACCAGGCTGGGCAGCTGATCGCTTTCCAGCGCCGCCCTGGCCATGGCCTCCAGATCGCGCCAGTGCCAGATATTGCGCGCCGGATCATTGTCGGGCGTGAATTGTCCCTTTTCGGAGGGCGGCACGCGAATGATGCCGATGAGAGTCACTTCGCCTTGCAGTTGTCCTGCAGCACGGCGGGCCGTGTCCTTAAGCGGATCGGGAACGAAACCGCGGTCCACCATCACGATCTGGGCGTCGTCAGTGTCTAGAGGCGTGATTATGCGCCAGCCCGGCGTGCCGTCGCTGATGG
>JAYZVT010000173.1:0-2941 GCA_036155355.1 Pseudomonadota bacterium | reverse complement strand
AGCCGCCGATTTTCGCCGTGTGGCAGGACTCAAGTTTCTCGGCGATTCCCGCGAGTTTCTTGATCTGCTGCAGCTTCTCGCTTCCCGGCTCCCTGATGGTGACCTTGAAGCCATTGGCCTCGAGGTGACTGGCCCATTTGCCGCAGCAGCCGCAGCCCGCATTGCGCCACATCTCGACGGCGGTCGCGGAGGGCTCGGCCGCGGCGAGCGGAGCGGCGCCCAGAACCAGCCCAAAAAAGGCAATATTCAGCAGTTTCATCAGCATGGCGGTTTCCTCGGGCGGTCAATCTAGCGGCAGCGCGGCCTGTTGCGCAAATCCCATACATGTGAGGTCCGGTCGCGCATTGCCGGATGCATCGCGGCGCAGGCCGCACTAGTAAGAGAGGCCATGACGAACGATCCGACCGACTCCGAACGCAACCGCTTCTCGAGGCGCGTGTCGCGCTATGCGCGGGTCGGCGCCAACATGAGCGGTTTCGCGGCGCGGATCGCGGGCTCGCGCTTTCTCGGCATAGACCTCGGCAGCGACCGCAACGCGCAGGAACTGGCGCGCGCGCTCGGCGGTCTAAAGGGACCGATCATGAAGGTGGCGCAATTGCTCTCCACCATTCCCGAGGCGCTTCCACAGGAATATGCCGCTGAATTGGCAACGCTGCAGACGCAAGCGCCGCCCATGGGCCCGGCCTTCGTGCGCCGGCGCATGGCAGCGGAGCTGGGGACGGACTGGGAAAGCAAGTTCGCCTCCTTCGAAAGACAGTCGGCGGCTTCGGCCTCGCTCGGTCAGGTCCACAAGGCGGTCGGTCACGATGGGCGCAGGCTTGCCTGCAAGCTGCAATATCCGGACATGCGGTCAGCGGTGGAGGCGGACCTCAATCAGCTCGGCATCGTCTTCTCCATCCACCGGCGCATGAACCCGGCCATCGACACCCAGGAGATGTCGAAGGAGATAGCGGCCCGCCTCAGGGAGGAACTCGACTACGAGCTGGAGGCGGCCCACATGGCCCTCTACCGGGATATATTCCGCGATGATCCGCTGATCCGCGTGCCGGAAGTTGTCGGGGATCTGTCAACCGGACGTCTGCTGACCATGGCCTGGCTGGACGGCCGGCCGGTACTGGAGTTCAAGCAAGCGCCGCTCGAAGACCGAAATCGCATCGCCACCGCCATGTTCCGGGCCTGGTGGTATCCCTTCAGCCACTACGGCGTCATTCACGGCGACCCGCATCTGGGCAACTACACAGTCTTTGAATCGGTGGGACCGGACGAGCGGAAGCGCGCGGCAGGCCTGAACCTGTTGGACTATGGCTGCATGCGCACCTTTCCGCCCAGGTTCGTGCAGGGCGTCATCGACCTCTATCACGGACTGCTGCGGCAGGACCGGGACCTGATGGTCCATGCCTACGAGACATGGGGGTTCACCGGCCTGAAAGCGGAGATCATCGACATCCTCAACGTATGGGCGCGGTTCATTTACGGTCCCATGCTCGAGGACCGGGTGCGGCGTATCGCTGAGGGGGTGAAGCCGGGAGACTACGGCCGGCGCGAGGCCTTTCAGGTGCACAAGGGCCTGAGGGAGAAGGGGCCGGTGCGGGTGCCGCGCGAGTTCGTGTTCATGGACCGGGCGGCCATCGGCCTGGGCGGCGTGTTCCTGCATCTGGATGCGGAACTGAATTATTTCCGGCTGTTCAACGAGGCCATCGCGGACTTCAACCTTGCTACGGTGGGAGAGCGTCAGGCGGCAGCCTTCTCGGCCGCCGGAGTGCCCCTGCCGGACAACCGGTAGCTGCGCCCCGCGACCTCTCGACCCTCCACCTCTGGCGGCGTTGCATGGCACTTGGGCGGTGTGTTATCCGGAGCGCCGAGAGGGGTTGCCTGCAAATATCTGCCAGGGGAGCGAAATGGGCGTCGATATGTCGAAAAGCCATCCGGCCATGGACCGGAAGGAGCACGAGCGGACCTATGACGGATTCGTCAAGGCCACCATACTCGTGGTGTTGGGGGTGGCGGCCACACTGGCCCTGATGGCGATGTTCGTCGTCTGAATTTGCTCGGGTCCGGGGCACGCCCGGACCCTCACACGCGCCATAATCCGACCGGCCGGCGACACGGCCGCGCATCCAGCCTAACTGGCGCCATCAATGGAGTCGGGCATGATCACGATTGCTGTGCCGGCCGAGGCGGAAAAGACGGAGCGCCGCGTCGCGCTTTCGCCTGAGACAGCCAAGAAGTTCACCGGACTGGGTTGCACAGTCCGCGTCGAGGCAGGCGCGGGGGCAGGGTCCGATTTCGCAGATGCCGACTACAAGACCGCGGGCGCCACGGTGGCAAAGTCCGCCGCGGAGACCGTGAAGGGTGCAGACGTCGTCCTCAGCGTGCGCCGTCCCGACCCGTCGCTGCTCAAGCAGGCGGGCAAGGGCGCGCTGGCGGCTGGCATCCTCGATCCCTTCGGGGACAAGAAAGGCCTGGAGGCCATGGCCAAGACCGGCGCAACGCTGTTCACCATGGAATTCATGCCGCGCATCACCCGGGCGCAGTCAATGGATGTGCTGTCGTCGCAGGCCAATCTCGCGGGCTACAAGGCGGTGGTGGACGCGGCGGCCGAGTTCAACCGCGCGCTGCCGATGATGATGACGGCGGCGGGCACGGTTCCCGCGGCACGCATCTTCGTCATGGGCGCGGGCGTTGCGGGCCTGCAGGCGATCGCCACGGCGCGGCGGCTGGGCGGCATCGTCACCGCCACTGACGTGCGGCCGGCGGCCAAGGAGCAGGTGCAGTCGCTTGGCGCGAAATTCATCGCTGTCGAGGACGAGGAATTCAAGGCGGCGGAATCAGCGGCAGGCTACGCCAAGGAGATGTCGGCCGAATACAAGAAGAAGCAGGCGTACCTGGTCGCGGAACATCTCAAGTCGCAGGACATCGTCATCACCACCGCGCTGATACC
>JAYZVT010000172.1:0-6577 GCA_036155355.1 Pseudomonadota bacterium | reverse complement strand
AGTCGCGGACGAATTCCTCGCGCAGGTCCTCGATGTGGATTTCCCTAATCCCCATCATCTCGGCCTTTTGCCGGGCCGGCTCCAGCTCCTCGCCCTGGCCAAGGTCGGCAGTGAAGGTCACGACCTCGCAGCCATAGGTCTCCTGCAGCCATTTGAGGATGATGGAGGTGTCCAGCCCGCCGGAATAGGCGAGCACGACCTTCTTTATGCCTTTCGCTGCCATCGCTATTGTCTCCGGGTCGGCGGTCCGGCGGGCACTATAGGCAAGGCTCGCGCTGCGGCAAGCGCGATCGCCCCGGCGGCGCGCCATTGAGGGCTGAGGGGAAGATGAAGACGCTCGACTTCTGGTACGAGTTCGCCTCCACCTATTCCTACCTCTCGGTCATGCGGATCGAGGAGGCGGCGAAGGGGGCCGGGGTTGGCGTGCGCTGGCGGCCCTTCATGCTCGGACCGATCTTCGCCGCGCAGGGGTGGAAGACATCACCCTTCAACCTGTTTCCGGCGAAGGGCCGCTACATGGTGCGGGACATGGAGCGCATCTGCGCCGCGCGCGGCCTGCCCTTCGCGCTGCCGGAGCCCTTCCCCCAGAACGGCCTCAACGCGGCGCGGCTCGCCCTGTTTGGCGAGGACGAGGGGTGGATCGCAGCCTTCTCGCGCTTCGTCTACGCGGCGCAGTTCGGGGACGGGAAACAGCTGGACGACCGGGCCATGCTGACCGAATGCTTGGAGAGCGTCGGTGCGGATCCGGCCCTGTGTTTCGAGCGCATCACCCATCACGACATTAAGGACGGTTTGCGAGCCCAGACCGATACCGCCCAGGCGCTGGGCATCTTTGGGGCACCCAGCTTCGTCACGCCCGACGGCGAATTGTTCTGGGGCGACGACCGGCTGGAACAGGCGCTGGAGTGGACGGCCGGGCTTCCTAGGGCGTGATGGCCGACAAGACGAACAAAGCCCGGCCCCTTTCGGGACCGGGCCTCGTTCAATCCTTCAGTCTGACTAGTGGCAACGGCGGAAGTTGCCGTAGCCGTAGCCGCCATGGCCGTAGCCATAGGAGGGCTGCGCGTAGTAGCCGGCATGGCCGCCATAATAGGCGCTGTAGCTGTTGTGATGGACGGGAGCGGGAGCCACCGTCTTCGGCGCCTCGGGAGCCACGGGGGCCGCCTCGGCCTTCGGCTCTGCGGGAGCGGCGACTGCGGGAGCCGCCACCTGCGTTGCGGTCGCCGTGGCGTCGGTGAAGGTGGTCACTGCCGGTGAAACCGCGGCAACCTTGGGACGCTCGGCCTTGGGGATTTCAATGCGGGCGACACCGGTCGCGGTCGGCGCCTTGGGCGCAACGAAGCCCTTGGGCTCGACGACGATCTGGCGCGAACCCTCGACCGCTGGGGCCTTGGGCGGAACCGACTTGATCTGGAAGCCACCACCGGTGCCGGCGTCAGCGATCTGACGCGATCCGGCGGCATCGGGCGCCTTCGGCGCGACAACACCCTGGGGCACGGTCGCAATCTGGCGGGTGCCTTCGGCGCCGGGCGCCTTGATCTTGTCGAACACCGGAACGCCGGTGAACTTCTTGGGCGTGCCGGTGGCTACCTGCTGCGCGGAGCCGGCCGCAATTGCCTTCAGCTTGTCGCGCTGATCGGCCGCGTGTGCCGGCGAGAGCGCAATGAAAAGGCCCAGGGCCAGCGCGGAAGCGCCGGCGAGACGGGCCAACGGATTGATCTGCGTGTTCATGGTTCCATCCTCCAAAAAACGTTCAGGCCTCAAAAAAGCGGTCATCCAGCCGCTGTCATCACCTGTTCTACGCCCGTGTGGTTGAACGCAGTCCGAGCGGACCGTTCATCCGGCGTTCAGGAAAAGAACCCTCATTTCCGGCCATGTACCGCGCCGGCCTTGCCCCCGCCCAACGGCAGGGACAAGCTGGGCGCGGCCAGGACGCAACGGAGGGCCGGAGCCATGTCGGGAAAGGGCGCAAGCAAGCAAGCCGGCCGCGCGTGCGCCCTGCTGACGGCCATCCTGGCCATGCTCCTGATTTGCCTCGCAATTCCGGCGCGGGCGGCGGAGCCGCTGCTCCAGCTCGATACCGGCGGGCACATGTCGCTAATCCGCTCGCTGCTGTTCACCCGGTCCGGCCAGTTGATTTCCGCCGGCGACGACAAGGTGATCCGCGTCTGGGACATGGAAAGCGGGTTGACGCTGCGCACGCTGCGCGGGCACTCGCTGGAGGGCGCGAGCGGCAAGATCTACGCGCTGGCGCTTTCACCGGACGGGCGCTACCTGGCGGTCGGCGGACGGATGCGCGACGGGGCGGGCGACCATCCGGTGCGAATCTATGACTTTGCCAGCGGCCATATCGTCGCCCTGCTGCGCGGGCACTCCGATGCCGTGCTGCATCTCGATTTCTCGCCCGACGGGACCAAGCTCGCCTCGGCCAGCGCCGATGACACTGCCATCGTCTGGGACATCGCCAATCTGGGGTTCCTGCGGCGATTCTCGGGTCACGGCGGCGACGTGAACGCCGTGCGCTTCGTGCAGAGCGGCGGCGCCATTGCTACCGTCAGCGACGACAACACTGCGCGGCTGTGGCGCGTCAGCGACGGCCGCGTCATCGCTTCCATGACCGGGCATCTGGACAAGGTCCTGTCCATAGCCGTCGCTCCGGGAGGACGCGTCATTGCGACAGCCGGATTCGACGGGGCAATCCGTCTGTGGGAGGCAGCCACGGGAAAGGCCATCCGCGTCCTCGCCTATACGGGCGTCGAAATCATGGGGATCGAATTCACGCGGGACGGCGCGGCGGTACTTTCTGTTCCCGGAGGGAAACCCTATTCGCCGCGCCTGATCGACTTCGCCACCGGCAAGGATCGCCAGGTGCATGAGGGACACGACAACATCGTATCGGCAGTCGCCATCAGCCGCGACGGCCGCTATTCCGCCACCGCGGGCGGCTCCAACAACGAGATCCATATCCGCGACGTCGCCTCCGGCACACTGCTGCGAAAACTCGCGGGCGACGGGCGCTCCGTCTGGTCGGTCGGCTTTTCGCCAGACGGCCGCAGCATCGCCTGGGGCAATACGCCCGCAGCCAATGCGCCTTTCGACATGGGCGTGCTGGAATATGTGCTGCGGCTGCCCGAGGGCGACGGGCCGGTGGGCGAGCCAAGACCGCTGGGCGTGGAAAAGAAGCCCTTCCTGCGCGCGGTCGCACAAAAGGGCACACTGACACTGAAGCACCGTCCGGGGGGCAACTTCGGCTACTTCGCCAATCTCGACGTGCTGTCCGGCGGCAAGACCGTCGCCAGCATCGAACGCGGCGAGCATGATGGCTATGCGCATAACGCTTACGGCTTTACGCCGGACGGCCGCACCATCATCGCCGGCGGCGGGCATGGCTTCCTCACCGCCTACGACCTGAATGGCAGGCGTCTGGGCGAGTTTGTCGGACATACGGGCGACGTTTGGGCGCTGGCGGTGTCGCCCGACGGCAAGCTGCTGCTATCGGGCAGCGACGACCAGACCGTGCGGCTGTGGAACGTCGCCAGCCGGGAGAACATCGCCACGCTGTTCCACTCCTCGACCGGTGAATGGGTGCTGTGGACGCCGCAGGGTTACTATTCCGCCTCGCCGGAGGGCGACGCCCATGTGGGCTGGCAGATCAACCGGGGCGAGGACCGGGCGGCGAAATTCGTCACTGCCGCCCAGCTCAAGACGCATTTCTACCGGCCGGACATCGTGCGCGAGGCGCTCAAGCAATCGAGCGCGCGCGGCGCGTTGCAGCGGATCAAGGCAGGCAGCTTCTCGCTGGAAGAATTGTTCCGGCGTTCCCCGCCCGAATTCGCCGTGCTCACGCCCGCTCCGCGCAGTTCCGTCACGCAGTCACCCGTCGATGTCAGGCTGCGCTTCGAGGACGGCCCCGAACCGGTCGATGCCATCGACGTCGTCATCAATGGACGCCGCGTTGCGGTGGCGGCGCAGGGAAGCGCAAGCGAGCGGGTCCTCACCCTGCCGCTCGAGGCAGGCGCGAACCGCATCCGCATTGAGGCGCGCAACGCGGTTGGCCGCACCAAGAGGGAGATTTCGGTCTTCCTGCGTGGCGGCGTGGCGCCGGAGCGGCGCGGCACGCTCCACGTGGTGTCCATCGGTGTGGACGACTATACGAATTTCCCCGACCGTAGCCTGCGCTTCGCCGGAACAGATGCGCGCGAGGTGCATCGGCGGCTCATCGCCGGCGCGGGGCCGCTGCACGAGAGAGTCGCCAGCCTGCTGCTGGCGCGCAACGGAGACGCCCTGCCGACGGCGGAGAATGTGCGCAATGCGCTGAAGCAGTTGCAGAAGGCCGGACCCGACGACACAGTCGTCCTGTTCCTTGCCGGTCACGGGGTGAATGACGGGTCGGACTACCTGTTCCTGCCCTCGGACGCGCAATACAAGGACAGCAGCTGGACGAAATCCACCGTGCTGCAATGGCAGGCGCTGCAGAACATCCTGCAGTTGAGCCAGGGACGCCGGGTCATGCTGGTGGATACCTGCCACTCCGGCAACGCCTTCAACGCGCGGCTGATAAAGGACGCGGCCGACGCCAGTATCGTGGTGCTGGCGGCCACCGATGCCGACACGCTGGCAGAAGAACGCGAGGCGCTGGGGCACGGTGTATTTACACATGCGGTCCTGCAGGGCCTCAAGGGCGATGCCGACACCGTGGCCGATGGCGAGGTGCAGGCGAAGGAACTGGGCGCTTTCGTCGGCAAGACGGTCAAGCGGATCACGGATGGCAAGCAGGAGCCGGTGTTCCATCTGTCCGGCGGCACCGACTTCGTGATGGTGAAATTCTGAACAACCGGCGTGACGCCCTCGCTTGGCGTGGCCGCGCTCGGGTAAACTCAGCTACATGAATCAGACCGCCACAGGCTGGCCGCGCGTGGTCGCCCATGCGGACATGGACGCCTTCTACGCCGCGGTGGAGCAGATGGACGACCCCTCGCTCAGGGGAAAGCCGGTGCTGGTCGGACCCAGGAGCGGGCGGGGCGTGGTGCTGACCGCCAGCTACGAGGCGCGCCCGTACAAGGTGGGCAGCGCCATGCCCATGGCGCGGGCGCGCAGGCTCTGCCCGCAGGCGGTGATCGTGCCGCCCCGCTTCGAGCGCTACCAGGAAATTTCGCAGAAGGTCATGGAGGCCTTCGGCACGTTTTCCCCGGACGTCGAGGCGATCAGCCTCGACGAGGCCTTCATCGACATGAGCGGCGCGGAAGCCATCTTCGGCGGCCCGCGCGCGATCGGCGAGAAGATCAAGCAGTCGGTGCGCGAGGCGACCGGCGGTCTTACCGCGTCGGTCGGCATCTCGGCGACGAAATACGTGGCCAAGGTGGCGAGCGGCTTCCGCAAGCCCGACGGCTTGACCATCGTGCCACCGGACGAGGCGCGCGACTGGCTCGCGCCCATGCCGGTGTCGGCTTTGTGGGGCGTGGGACCAAAGACCGAAGCGCGCCTGCATGCGCTCGGCTTTACCACAATCGGCCAGATCGCGTGCACCGACCCGGCGCAGCTGGAAGCGCGACTGGGCAGCGCCGGGAGGCACCTCCATGCGCTTGCGCACGCCACCGACCCGCGTCGGGTCGAGGGTCATCGTCGTTCACGCAGTATCGGGTCGGAGCGCACGCTGTCGCAGGACACAAGCGACAGAGGAGAAATCGCGCGCTATCTGCGGCGCTCGGCGGAAGAAATTGGTCGCAGACTGAGGCGGAAGGGATACCGGGCCGCGGGCGTGCGGGTGAAACTGAAGACCCACGACTTCCGTATCCTGACGCGGCAGGCGGTGATGAAGCCACCCTCGGATGAGGCGAAAGAGCTGCATGCCGCAGCACTTGCCCTCCTGAAGGAGTTCCACGAGGCGGGACCTTTCCGGCTGGTGGGGCTAGCGGCCTACGACCTGGTGCGTGAGGAGGAGACGCCGCAGCTCGATCTGTTCGCGGGTAAGGCGCGCAACCGCAAGCTGGAAACCGCCATCGACGCGCTCACCAGCCGTTTCGGCCGCGACGTGCTGCGTTCGGGCGATGACCTGGCGCGCGGGCGCACGGCGCGGGTGACGCCCAATCTTGATTTTCTTGACGACGGCGACGGAGACGACGAGGCGACCTAGAGGCGCTATAGTTGTGCTGTTCCTACCTGTCCGGGTTCCAGCCCATGGATTTCATACCCAGCCTTCCCGTCCTTGCCGCCTTCACGCTAGCGGTCGCTGTTCTCATCATCACGCCCGGTCCCGACATGACGCTGTTCCTCGGCAAGACGCTGGCGCAGGGACGTGCGGCCGGTATGGCGGCGATGCTGGGCGCCTCGACGGGATTGATCGTCCACACGCTGCTCGCTGCCTTCGGGCTGTCGGCGCTGCTGGCGGCGTCAGCAAGCGCCTTCGCGGCGGTCAAGGTCGCCGGCGCTCTTTACCTGCTGTGGCTGGCGGTTGATGCGCTGCGCAACGGTTCGGCGCTGTCGTTGCCGCGCGGCAACGAGCGCCGGCCGACCCAGTCGCGCGGCGTCGCCCTGGGGCTCGGCCTCAACCTGCTCAAACCCCCGATCAAGCAGTTCT
>JAYZVT010000171.1:0-6424 GCA_036155355.1 Pseudomonadota bacterium | reverse complement strand
GCGAAGCTCGGGCTTGCCCAACGCCGTGACGTAAGCCTTTTTCATGGTGCGGTCGTAAAAGATGTGATGCGCGACCAGATCAGCAGGCAGCGGGATCTTGGTCAGGATCTTGCCGAAGTTGGCGGATTTCGGATCGACGTCCATGATGGCGATACCTTCGACGCGAGTCTGGTCTCCACCGATCTTGAGCGCCTTCAAGGATTCCGGCGTCTTGCTCTCGTAGTTCATCATAGCCAGGATTTCCGCCCTTGGCGTGGTGGCCAGCATGGCCGACCCGGCAACTGACGTCAGTGCGATGAGAAATTTCTTGAGCATGCGTCACCTCCCTGAATGCCGGGAGGACAGCATGCCTTCCGGCATATGCGCGCCACCGGTGCAAGAGCCATCGGCGTCGAAATCGGCTATAAATATAGCATGAAACTTCATCCGATGACGGGTATTCCTGCGCGGCCAGTCCGCATGTCCTGGTTAGTTTGGGCGTGCGCCATCCCATTGCAGGTATTTGCCGTTGCGTTCACGGTTCCGCCAGCCGCAACTCAAGACAGCAAAAATGTCTTCGAGTTGGTCCTGACCGGGAGCAAGCTTGCGCAGGGGCTGGACCGCATTCCAGTAAAACAGGGCGATAGCGTTGAGCTCGTTTGGCGCTCCGACCAACCTGCAGAGATTCACCTCCATGGCTATGACAAGCTGGTCAATGTCCGTCCCGGCGCGCCGGCACGAATGGCGATAGAGTGCCATGCGACCGGGCGCTTTGCCATCACACTGCATGGTTCGGGTCCGGGCGGGCACAGCCACAAGCCGCTTGCCTATTTCGAAGTCCATCCCCAGTGACGTCCCGCCTTTTGACAAGACTTGGGGTCGTCTTGCTGTGCACCTCCGTCTGGCCTGAGCTGGGGCACGCGCATGCCTTCGGCGCCCGCTATGACCTGCCCCTGCCCCTGTGGCTCTATCTTGTCGCCGCCGGGGCTACGGTCGCGTTCACCTTTCTCCTGCTCGCCCTGTTTTGCCGGGACAAGTCCGACAAAGGCCCCGAATGGACAATGCCAATCACCTGGTCTCGCGTTCTTGCGTTGATGCCTGTGCGCATCTGCGGCCAGGCAGCCGGCATCTTTATCTTTCTACTCGTGGTGTTAACGGGCCTGTTCGGAAGCCAGGACACGATCCACAACCTGGCGCCGGCGCTGGTCTGGGTGATCTGGTGGGTCGGGTTCACGTTTTTCGCTTGCCTTGCAATCAACCTCTGGCCCTTCGTCAATCCGTGGACGGCACTTTTTAAGGCCTTTGCATGGCTGCGCGGACGCTGGCGAATAAGTGCCCCCTCCCGATCGCTTCTGACCTATCCGCCAGCGCTCGGCGCTTGGCCATCGGTCCTGTTTCTGTTTCTGGTGGCATGGCTTGAGCAGGTCTCGACTATTGGCGAAAGGCCTCGCGCGCTCGCCTGCGTCATTCTGCTCTACTCGGGCCTAACATGGATGGGTATGTGGTTCTTCGGACGTGATAAATGGCTCGCATCGGGTGAGGTGTTTCACCAGTATTTCGGCGTGCTCGGCCGGTTTGCGCCCGTTGGCACATGCGATGGACGGATCGTTCTGCGTCCCTATGGTGCGGGTCTGCGGGCAACGCAGCCGGCGCATCCATCGATGACGCTGTTCGTCATTGTCATGCTAGCAACGGTCACGTTTGATGGCTTTGTCGAGACACCCGCCTGGGCCGGATTGCTGCAATGGGTTTCCGAAAGCCGCCTCCTCCGGGGCGCGCTCATCTGGTTTCAATCCGTTGGCGTCGAGTTGCTCGGTCTGATCAAGACGATCGCGTTCATATTTTGCATCGCGCTTTTCTTTGCCGTCTTTCGCGGGTTTTGCACGCTTTCGCGTTTGCTGACGGGCGGCACGGTCACCATCTTTCTGCTGACCAACACCCTGGTGTTTTCCTTGGTGCCGATCGCGATTGCCTATCACGTCGCCCACTACTTGTCCTACTTGTTGCTGGCGGGCCAGCTCATCATTCCGCTTGCATCAGATCCGTTCGGATGGGGATGGGACCTCTTCGGGACGGCCAGTTATTCGATGGATATCGGGATCATCAATGCCGCGACGGTTTGGTACGTGGCTGTCGGTGCGATCGTTTTGGGCCACGTGATCGCCGTCTGGGTAGCTCACGAGATCGCATTGGCACTATACGTGAATTCACGCCACGCACTGCTCAGCCAGCTGCCAATGCTGGTGCTCATGGTCCTCTATACGATGAGCAGCCTATGGATCCTTTCACAACCCATTATAGAAATCTAATTCTGTACATTGCTTCTTGCTTGTCCACTTATGGCACTTAGGGAACGTTCTGCAACGCCCGATTTGTAGCAGCTTTCCTCTCGAAAGCGGACTTGGGTAGGCATGTCAGTTTGACGCCAGATGCGGGTGTAATCATCCCCGTCAGGCTTGCGAAATACCCTGCCAGTGGGCAATTCGTCGCCGTCACTTGCAAATAGACAGTGGCCGCGGCTCGCCTTTGGGGAGAGAGTCCCGCCATTCGTCGATGATCGGCTGGAGCATTTCGAGCGGCCAGAACTTCGGCGCGCCTATGAAGTCGAGGCAGGTCGCGTTCCAGTACAGCCCGGCGCGTGAGAGAGACTTTTTGTCTTTCACCGCATTTGCCACGGCGTCGATGTCGCGCGCTTCGGGATAGATGTAGAGCGTGGTCGGGTTGTCCTTCACCATCGTAATGATCTTCTCCGCGTCCGAGGGTGACCAGGTGGTGCAGCCGTTGGAGCGCCCGCTGGTGTAGTTCACGAGGCTCCCGTAAGGGACATACCCTTCCTCGTCCTTGTATTCGCTGTCCGGGTCCTTGTAGCGGCACTGCTGCCGCAAGCCCACGGCCTGGTGCCCGCCGATGGCCCGCTCCCAGGCGTTCGCGGTTTCGCCTTCCCCGGTGAAGGGCAGGAATGCGCGAACGAAAGGCATCTTCTTGCCCGAGCTGAGATAGTAGCCCTTGAACGTCTCTCTCACCTCCGCCGTCATGTAGACGCCGCCCGCGGTCAGTTTCGACCCCTCCGCGTTGCTGAAGTGCTTGGCGCAGCGCCGGCCATTGGAGAAATCGGCGCGCCGCAGCTTGCGCCCGTCGCCATAGCCCGACGTCGTCGCGCGGAATGACTTGTCCGCCTCGCAGATGATGTAGAACCGCCGTCCCAGCTTGCCGCTTTCGTCCCGGCTGGGGCGTGTCGCGTCCATGGCGAAGTAGCAGGGGTTCTTGACAGCGCCTTCGTCAACCTTGCGCCGGTAAAGCGCGCGCGCCCGCTCCAGCACCACCGGCGCGATCTGACCCTCGCCCGTGCCCACATGCGCCTTGAGCCACTCCGGGATGTCCGCTGGTGTCTCCGCCGCCCTGGACAGGTGCGAACCCGGTAACGGGACGAGAACCAGGACGGCAAGCGCCAGAACGAGCGGTCTCAACGGCAACGGGCGGGTCTCCGGTTACTCCTCCTGATCGCGACTGAGCATAGGACGCTCAGACAGGAAGGGCAAAGCCGCCTCACCAGATGGTCTTGAAATCACCGTGACGGCCGAGCCCGTCCTTGAAGCGGGTGGCGCCGGCGACGCCGTCCTTTATCAGCGCCTCGCGGCCGTTGTACCACTCCTGGATCAGCGCATCGCGCACGGTTAGCCCGTGGCTCTTGATCGCCGAGCGCCGGTCGGCGCGCACGCACACCTGCGGGAAGCGGGCGATCTCCTGCGCGATCTGTTCCGCCTTCTCCCGCGCGCCGCCATGGGGCGTCACATATTCGCACAGGCCGATGCGGTGGCATTCCTCCGCCGGCACCTTGCGCCCGGTGAGGATGATCTCCAGCGCGCGGCCCTGGCCGACGATGCGCGGCAGCCGCACCGTGCCGCCGTCGATCAGCGGCACGCCCCAGCGCCGGCAATAGACACCGAAATAGGCGGTCTCCGCCATGACGCGGAAATCGCACCAAAGGCCCAGCTCCATGCCGCCGGCGACCGCCGGGCCCTCGATGGCGGCGATCACGGGTTTATCCAGTTCCAGCCGCGAGGGACCGAGCGGCCCGCGCGGGATCTCGCCGCCATTGATGCGCGGCCCCGCGGGCGGAATATCCAGTTCGCCGAGCGGCGTGTCGGCGTGCAGCGTGCTCACATATTTCAGGTCCCATCCCGCGCAGAAAGCGCCGCCCGCGCCCCAGAACACCGCCACATGGGCGTCTTTGGCCGCGTCGAACTCGAGAAATGCCTCAGTCACCGCGTCGGCGCTGTCCGGGTCCATGGCGTTGCGCGCCTCCGGGCGGTCGTGGATCACTGTCCATACCGGGCCGTTCTTCTCAATTCTCACCGACATCGCTTTCTCCCTTGGACCTGCGTTTTCCTGCCTCAAGTCTTGGCTGGCCGGCCGTCGCCCGCAAGTGAAGTTTGTTGAATCAATGGCTGAATGAAACTTAGTCTGCCCATAGGGAGGGCGGGATGCTCACGGTCAGGTCTTTGCGCATACGCGGGCACGCCCCCGTCTCCTTCCAGGTGGCGGGCGGCGAATGCCTGGCCATCCAGGGTCCCTCGGGCTCCGGCAAGACGCTGCTGCTGCGCGCCATCGCCGACCTCGACCCGGCGGATGGGGAGATTGCCCTCGGCGGCGAGAACAGCCGTAGCCTGACCGGTTCCGCATGGCGCAGGCGCGTGCGTTACCTCGCCGCCGAACCGGCCTGGTGGGCGGACAGCGTCGCCGCGCATTTCGCCGCGCCGGAAAAAGCGCGCAAGCGCGCCGCCTCCCTCGGGCTTCCTTCCGGCATCTTCGACCGGCCGGTGGCGCGCCTTTCGGCCGGAGAACGGCAGCGGCTGGCGCTGTTGCGCGCGCTTGAAGGCGACCCACGCGTGCTGCTGCTGGACGAGCCGACTGCCGCGCTCGATGCCGCCAGCACCCGGCACGTGGAGCGGCTTTTGAAGTCTCTGTTGAAGAAGGGACGCATCCTGCTGCTGGTGAGCCATGCGCCGCGGCAGGCAAAGCGCCTCGCCCGCAGAAAGCTGGTTCTGGGCGGGGCCAAGATCAGGGAGCGCGCGTCATGACTTACGTCGCGCTCGGCATCGATGACCTGCTGCTGGCGTCGCTGCTGATCCTCATCAACGGCGCGATCTCGGTCGGCTTCAGGCTCGGCCTGGAGCGCTCTCTCTTCTTCGCCACGCTGCGCATGAGCGTGCAGCTCGGCGCCATCGGCTTCGTGCTGAAGTTCATCTTCGCACAGACCTCGCCTCTGTGGACGCTGGCGCTGGCGCTGGTGATGATCGCCGTGGCGGGCCGCGAGGCCGTGGCGCGGCAGGAGAGCCGCTTCAAGGGCTGGTGGACCTACGGGCTGGGCACGGGAACGCTTCTGTTCGTCGGCACGGTCGGGACCGTCTTCGCCGCCTATGCGCTGATCGGTCCCGATCCCTGGTACGCGCCGCGCTACGTCATACCCATCCTCGGCATGGTGCTGGGCAACACGCTCACCGGTATCAGCCTCGGCATGGACACGCTGACGGCGTCGGCCCGGCGCGAGCGGACGGCCATCGAGGCCCGCATCGCCCAGGGCGCGCCGCGCTTCGAGGCGCTCTCCGATATCCTTCGCCGCGCGCTGCGCACCGGTCTCATGCCCATCATCAACGCCATGGCCGCGTCGGGCATCGTCTCGCTGCCCGGCATGATGACCGGCCAGATCCTGTCCGGCATCGACCCCGTGGAGGCGGCGAAATATCAGCTGATGATCATGTTCCTCATCGCCGGCGCCACCGGGCTCGGCGTGTTCCTAGCCATTCTCACTTCCGCGCGCCTGTTGACGGACGACCGCCACCGACTGCGGCTCGACCGGCTGACGGGCGGCTGAGACCCCCTAGAGATCCCACTTCCACGTGGCCGGCACCCAGCGATAGGCATTTCCCGCGCGCGCGACATGGCCGAGGCCGGGGAAGGAGACGTGATAGACGAGCGCCAGCGGCTTGTCCGTGGCACCCATGTCCAGCATCTGCCGCCGCGACTGCTCCGCCGTCTCGCCGTCGAGGTCTGTGCCCGGCCGCCATTCCGGATGCTCGAAGGAGATATATGGATGCGTCATGGTGTCGGCGGTCACCAGCAGGCTCTTGCCCGCTGAACTGACCATCACCGACACGTGGCCGGGGGTGTGGCCGGGCGTCCCGAGCAGGGTGATGCCGGGCGCGACTTCCGCGCCGGGCTTGACCCGCGTGACCTTCTCCGCGACCGGCAGCAGGTGTTTCTTCGCGCCGATGGCGAAGCCCTGGAACATCTCGGGCAGCTTGCTCATCGCCTGGTCACCGGACCAGAAGTCCCATTCGGTCCCGGCCATCACATATTGCGCCTTGGGGAAACGGGGAGCCTCCTCGAACTCGTCGATCAGGCCCCACAGGTGGTCGGGATGCCCATGGGTCAGGATCACCTT
>JAYZVT010000170.1:0-8323 GCA_036155355.1 Pseudomonadota bacterium | reverse complement strand
GCAACAAGGGTTCAGGCAGCGACAATGAGTAACGTCCTCTCGTTGGAGAGATTGCTCGCTGCAGGAAGTCCGGCAGTGGTGTCCGGCGCTCCGGAAGGGTTGGATGCGCTTTTCGTCGCCAGACTGGCGCGGGCCATGCTGCAGGAGACTGCCGACAAGCCGGCGGCGGTCATGCATGTGGCCCGCGACGACAAACGGCTGGCGGCGATGGAGGCGGCGCTCGGTTTCTTCGATGCGAAACTGAAACTGGCGGTGGTGCCAGCCTGGGACAGCGTTCCCTTTGACCGGGTGGCGCCGAATGCGGAAATCGCTGGCCGGCGCATCGCCTCGCTGACTCGGCTTGCCGCGAGACAGAAACAGGGCAGCGAGCAGGCGACGGTCGTGCTGACAACGGTCAACGCGCTGCTGCAGCGCGTACCATCGCGCGACTTCATGCGCGCTGCCGTTGCGCGGCTGAAGCCGGGCGAAAGGCTGCCGCTGGAGGGGCTGGCCCTCCGGCTGGAGGCCTATGGCTATGCGCGCAGCGCCAACGTCATGGAGCCCGGCGAATACGCCATCCGGGGCGGCATCTGCGACTTGTATCCACCCGGACGCAGCCGTCCCGTGCGGCTGGATTTCTTCGGCGACGAACTGGAGAGCATTCGCGTCTTCGACCCCGATACGCAGCGTTCGCTTAAGCAGCTTGGCGAATTGGTCCTGTTGCCCTTCAGCGAGGTTGCCTTCGATACGGCCGCGCGAACCCGCTTCCGTCAGAACTACGTTGAGCGCTTCGGAGCCGTGACGTCCGCCGATCCGCTCTATGAAGCCGTTTCGGCGGGAAGCCGCTACCAGGGCATGGAGCACTGGCTGCCGCTGTTCCACGAGCGGCTGGAAACTCTCTTCGATTACGCGCCTGGTGCGGTGCTTGTGTTCGATCATCTCGTCGAAGATGCACGGCGCGACAGGGCGGCACAAATCGCGGATCACTATGAATCACGGCAGGCGGCGCTGGAGCAAAAAAGCTTTGGCGCGCCACCCTACAAGCCGGTCGCGCCATCGGAGATGTTCCTGATCGGAGAGGACTGGGACAAGGCAGTCGGGGAGCGGCGTGTCTACGCGCTGACGCCATTCGAAGCGCCCGGTGACGGCAGTTTGTCGCTTGAAGGCCGTCAGGGGCGCAGTTTCGCCGCGGAGCGTGCACAAGAAGGCGTCAATGTCTTCGATGCGGTAGTGGCGCATGTCCGCGCGCGGCTGGAGCAGCAGCGGCGCGTCATCGTCGCCTGCTGGAGCGCGGGCGCCCGCGAGCGATTGAAAAGTCTGCTGGAGGATCACGGCCTCGAGCAGACCGAAGCGGTGGAGACGCTTGCGCAGGCCGAGGCACTCGGCGCCGGCATCACCGGGCTCGCCGTGCTGGGCCTGGAAACAGGCTTCGAGGGCGCCGGGCTGACGGTGGTGGCCGAGCAGGACATCCTCGGCGACAAGCTGATACGGCGGCGGCCGTCGCGCAAGGGCAGCGACATTCTCACCGAGGCGGCGAGCCTGTCGGCGGGAGATCTCGTGGTCCACGCCGAACATGGCATCGCGCGTTTCGCGGGCCTGAAAACCATCGAAGCCGCAGGCGCGCCCCATGACTGCCTGGAACTGGTCTACCAGGGCAACGACCGCCTCTACCTGCCAGTCGAGAATATCGAACTGCTGAGCCGCTATGGCTCCGACGAGGCAGGCGCCGTGCTGGATCGTCTCGGCGGCTCGGCCTGGCAGTCGCGCAAGGCGAAGCTGAAGAAGCGGCTGCGGGAGATTGCCGGCGAACTCATCAAGATCGCAGCCATGCGGCAATTGCGCGAAGCGCCGGTAATGCCGGCGCCGGAAGGACTCTACGAGGAATTCTGTGCACGCTTCCCCTATGAGGAGACAGAGGACCAGGCGTCGAGCATCGCGGCGGTCCTCGACGATCTCTCCTCCGGCAGGCCCATGGACCGGCTGATCTGCGGCGACGTGGGTTTCGGCAAGACCGAGGTGGCGCTGCGCAGTACGCTGCTGGCGGCCATGGCGGGCAAGCAGGTCGCCGTAGTGGTGCCGACGACGTTGTTGGCGCGCCAGCACTACCAGACCTTCCAGGAGCGCTTCCGCGGGCTGCCGGTGCGGCTGGCGCAGGCCTCGCGCCTTGTCGGCGCGAAGGAGCTGGCCGAGGTGAAGGCGGGCCTGAAAAGCGGTGACGTTGATATCGCCATCGGCACCCATGCGTTGCTGGGCAAGTCGATCGAGTTCCGGAATCTGGGCCTGCTGATTATCGACGAAGAGCAGCATTTCGGCGTTCAGCACAAGGAACGCCTCAAGGCGCTGCGGGAAGACGTGCATGTCCTGACGCTGACGGCAACGCCGATCCCGCGCACGCTGCAGATGGCACTGACGGGCGTGCGCGAACTTTCTCTCATCTCCACGCCGCCGGTGGACCGGCTGGCGGTCCGCACCTATGTCACGCCATTCGATCCGATGATCCTGCGCGAGGCGCTGATGCGCGAGAGGTTCAGGGGCGGGCAGAGCTTCTACGTGGTGCCCCGCATCGCCGACCTCGACGAGGCCGGCGCCTTCCTCGCCGAACACGTGCCGGAGCTGAAGGTCGCCCGCGCGCATGGGCAGCTTGCGCCCGGCCAGATCGAAGACGTGATGAATGCCTTCTATGACCGGCAGTATGACGTGCTGCTGTCCACGGCGATCATCGAATCGGGTCTCGACATCCCGACGGCGAACACGCTGATCGTGCACCGATCCGACCGCTTCGGGCTGGCGCAGCTCTATCAGCTGCGCGGCCGCGTGGGACGGTCCAAGACGCGCGCCTATGCCTATTTCACGTTGCCTGCAGAACTGAAGCTGACGCCCGCTGCGGAGCGGCGGCTGAAGGTGCTGCAGTCGCTGGATACCCTGGGCGCGGGTTTCTCGCTGGCGAGCCACGACATGGACATCCGCGGTGCAGGGAATCTGCTGGGCGAGGAACAGTCCGGCCATATCCGCGAGGTCGGCTTCGAGTTGTACCAGTCGATGCTGGAGGAAACGGTTGCGCAATTGCGAGGCCAGGATATCGGCGAGAGCGAGGAGCAGTGGTCGCCGCGCATCGCGCTGGGGGCGGCGGTGCTGATCCCGGAGGCTTATGTGCCGGACCTGCAGGTGCGGCTTGGGCTCTACCGGCGGCTTTCGTCGATCGCCGAGGATGCCGACGTGGAGAGCTTCGCGGGCGAGATGGTGGATCGCTTCGGGCCGCTACCGGAGGAAGTCGAGCATCTGCTGGAGATCGTGCGCATCAAGGCCGCCTGCAGGCGGGCGGGGATCGCGGAGATCGACGCAGGACCCCGCGGCGCGCTGGTCGGCTTCCGTGGTAACTCCTTCGCCAATCCGGAGGCGCTGATCGCCATGATCACCGACAAGTCCGGGCGGGTGAAACTGCAGCCGGACCACAAGCTGGTGATCCGCGGCGACTGGGACAAGGCGCAGGACAGACTGCGCGGCGTTCTGGCGCTGGCGCGCCAGCTTGCGGAGCTTGCTGAGAAGGGAAAGAAGGCGGCCTAGGACGCCTCGGAGGCGCCGGCCTCCGCATCGACGGCTTCGGCATTCTGCAAAAGCTCGGCGACCTTTTTCATGACATCGGCGAGAATCTCTGGCGCCTGCGCGCCCGCCACCACATAGCGGCTGGCGAAGACAAAGGCGGGAACGCCCTGGACGCCCATGTCCTGGGCCAGGCGAATCTCGTTCTCGACAACGTCCTTGTCGGCGTCGGTCGGCAGCATTTCGGCGACCAGCTTGGAATCCATGCCGGTTTCCCGCGCTGTCTCGATCAGCACATCGTGGTTGCCGATATCGGCTCCCTCGATGAAGAATAGCTCGAACAGGCGATCAACGACGCCGTCCTGGAAACCGTCCTGCGCCGCCCAGCGGATAAGGCGGTGGCAGTCGAGGGTGTTAGGAGATTTCTGGATACGGTCGAAGGCGAAGGGGATGCCCTCGGCCTCGCCGGCCAGCTCGATCTGCTTGTAGACCTGCATGGCGCGCTCGGGGCCAAACTTGCGGTCGAGATATTCCTGGCGGCTCATTCCGCCGGGCGGGATGGTCGGATCAAGCTGGAAGGGCCGCCAGCGGATGTCGGCGCGGATATTGGGCACCAGCGTCAGCGCGCGCTCCAGGCGCCGCTTGCCGATGTAGCACCAGGGGCACATGACGTCCGAGACGACGTCGACGTCGAGGGAGAGGAGTTCCGACATGGCAGGGACCATACTCCCCCCGCTGTGCAGGCGAAAGCCCGCATCAAGAGCCCGATCCAGAGCAGCACCTATGCGGCGGCGCGGTATCCGGTGGACCAGGAGCGGGCGACGACCTTTTCGGGCGTGTCGTCCCGGTGATAGGCGGACAGCCCGGTGGCGACGCGGACGTGCACCGGGGCATTGTGGTCCTCGACGACGAATTCCGTGTGGGTGACGACGCCCTTGATGCGCTCGATGGCGTGGCGTGCGCCCTCCTCGGTGGTGTCCGGGAGCAGAATGGCGAAACGGCGTCCCGAATAGCGGGCGGCAAGGTCTTCGCCACGGATCAGCAGGCCTACCACCTCGCCGATCTGACGGATGATGCGATCTCCCGCGGCATAGCCGATGGCGTGGTTGATCTCGTCGAGATTGGTGATGGTCAGGCCGGCTAGGGCGAAGCCCTGGCTGGTGCGGTTCGCGTCCGCGATGAGGGCGTTCATATGCTCCAGCAGGAAGCCGCGCGTGTACAGGCCGGTGAGGGCGTCGCTGGTCGCAAAGTGACGGGCCTCGGCGTAGATGGTCTTGAGTGCATCGCGGAACCGGGATTCCCGTACCAGCGCATTGACGCGCAAGCGCAGTTCCTCGGCGGTGAACGGCTTGGCGATGGCGTCGGTGACGCCGCTGGCATAGATGTCCTCGGCATCCTCCAGCGTCTCGGGCGCGGCCAGAAGGATGACAGGAGTGTTGTAGAGGCGCGAGTTGCGGCGCATGTCGCGAACGAAGTCGAGCGAGGTGCCGAACGGCGCGCCGGCGTTGACGACAACTGCGTCGAACGGACGGCGAGCCAGATAGTCGAGCGCCGTGGACGGAGACAGCGCGCCAACGAGGGTGGAGCGGCTGGCCAGCGCATTCTCGATGCGGGCGAATTCGCCCGGATCGCCAAGGACGAGCACGGTTGCGCCATCGGTAGACTCCGGCGGGGTGGCAGGCGCGGGCGCATCGAGACCGTATTTGGCGTTGGTGCCGATCCTTCGCACCAGTTCCTCGTGCATGGTGTTGAGGCGCACCAGCGCCCGCACGCGATTTCGGATCTGGACCGGATTGGCTTCGCCAATGAGGATATCGTCAACATGACCGGCGGCAGCGATGGTCTCGGCAATGGAATTGCCGCCAATCAGGAGAATGCGCATTCGCGCGGCGAAGGCGCTCTTCTTGATGGTTCTGGCGAGTGCGAGGAAAGGCTTTGGATTGCTGCGTGCCTGGCCCGATCCCATGTTGAGGATGACTACGTCGGGGCGGCGATCGCCGCACAACTCGGCCGCACTTTCGGAGATATTGCCTGTGGACGCCTCGATGCCTTCTGCATTGAGCGCGCGCGCGAAGCCGTCCGCGTGACTGCTGTCACGACCGACGATCAGTACCCGCGCGGACCCCTGCATAGGCGCTCCAGCCAGATTCCATGCGTAACCCTTGATAGAGCTTGGCCATTCATGGTTAACGAAATCATAAGGATCGGCGCGCGCCGCCGGGACTGGCGCGTTCGGCGTAGGAGCGGCGCAGTTCGGCGCGTTTGACCTTGCCGTTGGGCGTGTGGGGCAGCTCGGGCAAGAACACGTATTCCTTCGGGACCTTGTAGGACGCGAGCGACCGAGCGGCATGATCACGTATTTCGGCGGCCGAAGCGGCCACCCCCTCGCGCAGCACGATGAAGGCGCCAATGACGCTGAGATCGGCTCGCACGGCGATCTCGGTGACGGCAGACTCGGCGACTGCCGGGTGCACGGCCAGCACCTCCTCGATCTCGTTGGGGGAGACACGGTAGCCGAGCGCGTTCATGATGTCGTCGTTGCGTCCGCCGTGCGTGATGTAGCCGTCGGCATCCATTACGCCGAGGTCGCCACCGATGAACCAGTCGCCGCGGAAGACGCCTTCCTGCTCATCGGGCCGTTCCCAGTAGCGAAGCATCAGGCCGGGGTCGCTGCGGTGGGCGGCAATCAGTCCAGTCTCGCCCGGCGGCAGCGGTTCTTCGCCGCCGTCAACGGGAATGATGGCGACGTCGCGGCCCTGCTGCGCTTTGCCCACCGCGCCCTGCCGGGGCGGCACGTCGGGGGATGAGGATATGAAGGTCGACAATTCGCTCATGCCCAGCGCTTCATAGAGCTTCACTCCGCCGGAGCGCCGCACCCAGTCGTCTATGACCGCTTCGGGCAGATGCTCTCCGGCGGTCAGCCCGTGACGCAGGCTGGACAGATCGTGCGCCTCCACGTCGCCGTATTTCAGCAACTGCCGGTAGACGCTTGGCACGCCGGCAAAGATGGTCGGCTGGTGGTTCTGTATGATCCGCAACCACAGCGCGGGGTCTTTCTCATCGGTGAAAACGATAGAGGTAGCGCCGTTGGCCCAGGGATCGGAAAGTCCGGTGCCGAGGGTGTAGGTCCAGTTGAATGCGCCCGCGTGCAGCATACGGTCGTGGGGACCGATGCCATACCAGCCGCGATACATGGGGCGGCGGCCCCAGACGCTGCGCTGGGCGTGAAGCACGCCCTTGGGCGATGCCGTCGTGCCAGAGGTGTAGACAAGGAAGGCAGGATCGTCGCGCGCGGTATCGGCGAAGCGGCCGCGGTCCGACCTGGTGCGCAGCCGCGCGATGTCGCCCGGCTCGAAGACGCGTATGCCGGATGGTATGTCGCCGACAGGCAGGCTTGGCGTGACGGCGATGCCCGACGCGCCGCAGTCTCGCAGGACGAATTCAACTTCGCGCGCGCTCAATGCGGCGGATGCGGGCAATGGCACGAGGCCAGCGGCGATGGCGCCGAAAAACAGGAGCGCATAGTCGCTGGTGTTGTCGAGGCGAATGACAAGCCGCTCGCCGGGGGCATGGCCTGCGTCCAGCAATCCATGTGCGACGCGCAGGACCGCGTCTTCCAGCTCCGCGTAGCTCCAGCTCTCGGTTACGACCGGATTGTCCGCGTCGCGCAGGACGAGCAGGGCCGTCTTGGCCGGCTTGCGGGCTTGAGAAACGCCCAGGCAGTAGTCCGCCATGTTGAAGCGGGCAGGTGGCAACTGGCCGGTGAAACCGCGCATGGGGGACACGTTGCTCAGACGCGGTTGAGAATGCTGGCCCGCTCGATGCTTCCGTCGGCGCGCCTAGGAATGTCGCGGACAACGACCAGCCTGTCGGGAGCCTTGAAGGGTGCGATGCCCTTGTCGGAAAGATAGCGCCGGAATGTGTCGAGGGAGAGCGACAGTTCGGGACGTGGAATGACAGCCGCGAAGATCCTGTCGCCCATCACCGGATCGTCGATGGTGAAAGCGGCGGCATCCAGAAAGCCGGGGTAATCCGCATAAATACGGTCGAGTTCGCGTACCGGTATGGCCGCGCCGCCATGGTAGATGATCTCGGCGTCGCGCTCGCAAGCAAAGAGGCCTGGATGCGTCTCGTCCACGCTGCAATGGACTCCGGAGTCGATATAACCATGGGCGTCATGGGCCGGGGGTCCCTCGCCGGGATGGTCCGGCTCGGACTGCGCGCTCCCTGGCACGGTCGTTCCGCGGATGAGCAGTTCGCCGCGCAGGGTTTTCTGGGCGCCGCCATTGCGCACAGATCCGCGAACGCGAGTCTCCAGATAGGGCGCCGTGCCTTCGCCCGCTCCGCGCGCGTAGAGCTTGCCGAGTGGCAGCAGGGCTGGGCCGGCAGCAGGTTCGCGTTGGCGCAGGATGACCGCCATCTCGCCGAGACTGTGAATGTCGAACACCGGGAGCGGTGGTTCACAGGGGGACGCCGGTGCATGGGGCGTCGGCCAGACGCAGCCTATGCGCGACAGGCGTGCCGCGGGACCGCCGAAATCGCCGCGGCGGTCCATCGCGTCGATGACGGCGGCGGGGACGCATGTGCAGGTCGCGCCGGTGTCGCGTAGCTGGTCGAGGAAAGCGGCAAAGTCGAAGGGATGGTGCAGGGCGATGCCGCATCCGGCGCGTAGTCCGGCCCAGAACTGCGCGATGGCGGCGGCGGTGGTGAGGGGATAGGCCGACAGCATGGTATCGCGCGGTCCCAATCCCAATTCGGCGATAAAGACGGCGCCGAGCGCCTTCAATTCTCGCGGTGTGCGCCG
>JAYZVT010000169.1:0-7771 GCA_036155355.1 Pseudomonadota bacterium | reverse complement strand
CAGACCCGGCGCTCCTGCGGCGTCGCTTCGCGGCGCAGATGGCGGGCGCGCTCATTGGCCATGGCGAGACTGTAGCAGGACTGCGCCGCCCTTGCCCTCCCCCTCACGGCTCTTTCCCTCCCCCTTGTGGGGAGGGTGGCGACCCCGGACTGGGTCCGGGGGAGCCGGGTGGGGGGCGGGCCCATCAAGCCCCCACCCGAAAAATCGCACGCTGCGCTCCGATTTTTCGGCCTCCCCACACGGGGGAGGCGAAGCGTAATACACCCTCTTGTCATGGTCCGCGCAGGCGGACCATCCATGACGGCACGCTCGCCGCGCGCGAACGAAGCCCCTCAATTCTCATCCATCTTCAGCGCGGCGATGAAGGCTTCTTGCGGGATTTCCACTTTCCCGAATTGTCGCATCTTCTTCTTGCCCTCTTTCTGCTTGTCGAGGAGCTTGCGCTTGCGCGTGATGTCGCCGCCATAGCATTTGGCGGTGACGTCCTTCCTCAGCGCACTGATGGTCTCGCGCGCGATCACCTTGCCGCCGAGCGCGGCCTGAATGGGTATCTTGAACAGGTGCCGGGGGATCAGGTCCTTCAGCTTCTCGCACATGGCGCGGCCGCGCGCCTCGGCGCGGGCCTTGTGCACGACGATGGAGAGCGCGTCCACGGGCTCGGCGTTGACCAGGATCTGCATCTTGACCAGGTCGCCCTCCTCATAGCCGATGAGGTGATAGTCGAAGGAGGCATAGCCGCGCGAGACCGACTTCAGCCGGTCGTAGAAATCGAACACCACCTCGTTGAGCGGCAGCTCGTAGACCACCATGGCGCGCGAGCCGGCATAGGTGAGCTGCTTCTGGCGGCCGCGCCGGTCCTCGCACAGCTTCAGCACCGAGCCCAGATGCTCGTCGGGCACGAGGATGGAGGCCTCGATCCAGGGCTCCTCGATGCGGTCGATCTTGACCGGGTCGGGCATGTCGGCGGGGTTGTGCAGTTCCTTCATGATGCCATCGGTCATGTGGACGCGGTAGATGACGGAAGGCGCGGTGGTGATGAGGTCGAGGTTGAACTCGCGCTCAAGGCGTTCCCTGATGATCTCCAGATGCAACAGGCCGAGGAATCCGCAGCGGAAGCCGAAGCCGAGCGCGGCGGAGGATTCCGTCTCGTAGGAGAAGCTGGCGTCGTTGAGGCGGAGCTTGGCGATGGCGTCGCGCAGATCCTCGAACTGGTTTGAATCCACCGGGAACAGGCCGCAGAAAACGACAGGCTGCGCCTCCTTGAAGCCGGCGAGCGGCTTGTCGCAGGACTTCTTCTCCTCGGTGATGGTGTCGCCGACGCGGGTGTCTGCGACCTCCTTGATGGCGGCGGTGAAGAAGCCGATCTCGCCGGGGCCGAGTTCCTCCACCTTTTCCTGCTTGGGGCGGAAGATGCCGACGCGGTCCACCAGATGGGCGGTGCCCGCGCGCATCATCTTGATCTTCATGCCGCGCTTGAGCACGCCGTCGATGATGCGCACCAGCACGACGACGCCGAGATAGGGATCGTACCAGCTATCGACGAGAAGCGACTTCAGCGGCGCGTCGCGTTCGCCCTTGGGCGCGGGCAGGCGCGCAACGATGGCCTCCAGCACGTCCTCGATGCCGATGCCGGTCTTGGCGGAAATCTCCAGCGCGTTGGAGGCGTCCAGCCCGATCACGTCCTCGATCTGGCGGCGCACGCGCTCGGGCTCGGCCGCGGGCAGGTCGATCTTGTTGAGGACGGGGACGATCTCGTGGTTGACCTCGATAGCCTGGTAGACGTTGGCGAGCGTCTGCGCCTCCACGCCCTGGCTTGCGTCCACCACCAGCAGCGAGCCTTCACAGGCGGCGAGCGAGCGGTTCACCTCATAGGCGAAATCCACATGTCCGGGGGTGTCGATGAGGTTCAGCTCGTAGGTCTCGCCGTCCTTGGCCTTGTAGTCGAGGCGCACGGTCTGGGCCTTGATGGTGATGCCGCGCTCGCGCTCGATGTCCATGGAGTCCAGCACCTGCGCCTTCATCTCGCGCTCGCTCAGGCCGCCGCAGAACTGGATCAGGCGGTCGGCGAGGGTCGATTTCCCATGGTCGATATGGGCGATGATGGAGAAATTGCGGATGTGGTCCCGGGGCGTCATGGCAGCGGCTTCTAGCATCGCTCCGAGACGGGGGGAAGCAGCTTCGGCGGGCGCTCATGGCCGGGCGCATGGGCAGTGGATGGCGCGCGCCGACGGGGCGAAAAGCGTTTCCCGCCGCCCCGCCTGCCGTTATTATCCCCCGCACTTGCAAGGGGGACACCGCATGAGCCGCATCGCCACACTGACCTGCGCCGCAGCCCTCGCCTGCATCGCCGCAGCGCCGGCATGGGCGGGCGGGTTCAACGCCTGGCTCGATCGCAATGCCTGGAAATACGAGCCCACCTACTGGAAGCCCGCGTGGGCCTATTACCAGCCGCGCGGCTATGACGCGTGCAAGGACGGCATCTTCATCGGCAAGCGGCGCTGTCACGACAACCGCTTCTACGACCGCGCGAAGATCAATTCGCGCGCGCCGGTGCGGTACCACGCGGCGAAGTAGCTCACCGCCTCACAGCGTTTTGACCGGAGCACTAGTCCATAAGGACTAGGCGCTTTGCCCTGCGCGCCGTCCGGAACGACGCCCCCTGCCCCACGTTATTGCCGCGACGGGTGCAACGTCACCCCGGCGCTCGACCCATTCGCGCCGGTGCAACTGAACACAGCACGGGCTCCATGTCCGCGCCAGAAATGGAGAGCAACATGTTGAGGAAGACTCTTATCGCCACCGCTGCCGCCGCCGCCATCGGCGGAAGCGCGCTCATCGCCAACAGCCCGGCCAAGGCAGACATCAGCGTCCATCTGGGCATTCCGGGCGTTCATATCGGCACCAGCCGCCACCATGGCTATTACGGCTACGGCTATCGTGACCGCTGCTGGACCGAGTATCAGCGGGTGAAGGTGCGCTACTGGAGCAAGCGTCATCACACCTGGAGGGTGCGCTACGACTCGCGTCCCGTCCGCGTGTGCCGCTAGTTCACGGGACGCTACTTCAGGCGTCCGAAGCGGAAAGGCCGGTCCCTCGCGGGACCGGCCTTTTGCGTTTGGCCCTATGCGCAGGCGGCGAGGGTCAGGATTTCGGACCCCAGAGCTGCTCCAGCCGCTGGGCGCGTCCGCAGGCCCATTTGTAGTAGCCGTATTTGCCGGAGTTGGTCTTGTAGTAATCCTGGTGGTAGTCCTCCGCCGGCCAGAATTTCGTCAGCGGCTTGACGTCGGTGTAGATGGTCTTGCCGAGTTTCGTGGCGACGTCGGCCTTGGTCTTTTCCGCCAGTTTCAGTTGCGCGTCATCCACGGCGAATACGCCGGTGCGATAGGGCATGCCCCGGTCGCAGAACTGGCCGCCACGGTCGGTCGGGTCGATATTGTGCCAGAATATGTCCAGCAGCTTCTCATAGGTGACCTTGGCGGGGTCGTATTTGACCTCGACCGCCTCATAGTGGCCGGTGTTGCCCCAGCTCACATCGTTGTAGGTGGGGTTGACCTTTTCACCGCCGGTATAGCCGGAGATGGTCTCCACCACGCCGTCAACCTTTTCGAACGCTTCCTCCATGCACCAGAAGCAGCCGCCGGCGAAAACCGCGGTTTTGGTGTCGCCGGCCCTGGCCGGGACGGCGAGAATGGCGGCGAGGGTCAAGGCCGCCAGCAGTCGGTGCCACATATCCTGTTCCTTTCTGCGCCCGCGTCTTTGTCCATTATACGGGCACAAGCTCATTTCGGTTTCCCGATTGCGTGAGACGGATTGGCGGAATCGCAAGCAAAACGGCCGGCCCCCGCGGGGGCCGGCCGACTGTTCTTGCCCTGGGGCGCCCGTCAGGCCGCGGCGACCTCATGCAGGAAGCGGTCGATGGTGCCGCACAGTTCGTCAGCCTGCTGGGCGACGGAACTGGAGGCATGCTCCACCTGGCTGACCGACTGCGACGTCTCGGCGACGGAAGCCGAAAGGCCCTGCATGTTTTCACTGGCGCTGCGTGCGCCGCTGGCGGCGAGTTGCACGCTGTTGGAAATCTCGCTGGTCGACGCGCTCTGCTGCTCCACGGCGGCCGCGATGGCCGCAGAGTAACTGTTGACCTTGTCCATACGCTCCGCGATCGACTTGATCGAATCCACCGCCTCGGACGTGGCGCCCTGGATCTGCGAGATATGGCTGGAGATCTCCTCCGTGGCCTTGGCGGTCTGGTTGGCGAGCGATTTCACTTCACTGGCCACGACGGCAAAGCCCTTTCCGGCCTCTCCCGCCCGCGCCGCCTCGATGGTGGCATTGAGGGCAAGCAGATTGGTCTGCTCGGCAATTGCCTGGATGAGACTGACCACCGCGCCAATCTTTTCCGCGGCAACGGCAAGGCTTTCGACGCGACCAGTGGTATCGCCGACACTCTCGCTGGCGGCGGAGATCACCTGTGTCGCCTCCGACACCTGGCGGCTGATCTCGACAATGGAACTGGACAGCTCCTCGGTGGTGGCGGCCACCGACTCCACATTGCGCATCGCGTCGCCCGTGGCATCCGCCGCCGAGCCCGCCTTGGAGGTCGTATCGGTTGCGACCTCGCTGAGCACACGGGCGGTCTGGCGCATGGCGTCCATATTGCCCGTGACCGACGTCAGCAGTTCGCTGATCGACGCGCGGAAGTCAGAGATGAGCTGCTCCGTCTTGCGCTGGCGCGCGGCGCGGGCGGCCACTTCGGTTTCCTGCTCGCCCGAGAGACGGGCGCGCTCGATGGCGTTGTCGCGGAAAATCTCCACGGCGCGGGCCATGTCGCCGATCTCATCGCGGCTCGTCGACTTCGGGAAGCTGCTGGAGAGATCACCTTCCGCGAGCCTGCGCATATGGGTGATGAGCCGCTCCAGCCGCAGCGTCAGGCCGCGATGGACGACAAAGAACGAGATGAGCACCACAAGCGCGATGCTGACAATGGCGCCAGCCAGCATAAGCATCTGGTCCGTGGATAGCCTCGACTGCATTTGCCCGGCCGCCTCGGAAGCGCCCTTGCGCTGATCGGCAATGACGGTCTCAAGCACCTCGCCGATCTGCTGCGTGGCGTCATTGAGCGCGCCCATGGTCACCGCCGACTTGCTTTCAGCCTGGAACTCGCGCTTGCGCAGCGAAGTCAGGCCAGCCTTGGCGTCGGCAAAGCCGAGGATCAGGGCCAGCTTGCCGTTGACGTTGGCGTCGCCGAGCGTGTCGGCGGCACGCTGGACCTTGACCGCGAGACTGCTGATCTTGTCCTGCAGCGGAACGAGATGGTCTTCCTCCAGAGCCAGCGCGCCGCGGACGAGCACGGCAACCAGCTGATGCAGGGACGACTCAGCTTCCAGCGCGGCCTTGAGCCTGTCCACATGACCGGCGGTTGAAATGGCGCTGCCGCCGGCGCCCGCAGCGGAGGCGCGCTCGCCGGCAATCACGGCGTCGAAATAGGCATCGTCAACAATGGGAATGAATGCGCGCGAGATATCCTCATGCTCAACGAAAAGCTCCGCCATGCTGTCGCCCTTGCGGCGGCTGGCCGAAAGGCGCTCCTTGGTAGCGCTGTCCAGCTCCGCGAGGCTCGTATTGAGCGCCTCGATGGTCGCCAGCAAGGTGGATTCGCCAACTGGCAGCTTGTTCTGCGCGACGTAGGCCTGACCGGACTTGGTCAGCTGTCCGGATACCTGCACGAGCCAGGAGAAATCGCGGCTACGGTCAGCCTCATTGCGTGCGCGTCCCAGACTGGAGGCGGCAATGACAACCTGATTGGCTTCCGCGGCAAGCTTCGCTGCTCCGGAGACGGCGACATTCTTCTCCGACAGATCGGCAAAGCTGATCTTGGCGCGACCGAATGAGTAGGCGCCGATGCTTGCAAGCGCCACGGTGATCAGGGCGATGGCAAAGATCGCGAGGAAAAGCTTGTGGCGTACCCGCAGAGACTTTCCCTCCAGAAGTTCCCGGGCACTCAACTTGACGGCCCCGGCAGACGGGACCTTCTTGTCTTCTGCTGCAGGTTTCTGAGACTTCTTCCCGAATCCCAACATCTTTCACCCTCTTGCACCAAAGCGCGAAGCGCGCTGCAAATTTCCTGATTTCGTCGAAATGCGGCGGACCTACATCGATGCGCCGGAGACTGGTCTGAAGCTGCCATCGCTATTGATGACGGTGAGAAACACCTGGTCCATGCCCTGGTTGTCGCCGGCTCCGAAAGTGAGCTTCGTTCCATCGAGGTCGAACACGCCTGTCTTCCAGAAAGCCTCCAGCAGCTTCTTGCGGGACAGGTCGGGTCCGGCCTTTTCCACACCCATCACCAGAAGCCTGCCGACCATGTAGCCTTCGAGCGAGACGAAATCCGGCTCCGCCTTGGGATCGAGCGCCTTCAATGCTGCTTGATAGCGCCGCACCAGCGGGATGGAGGTGTCCCAGGGGAAAGGCACGACCTGTGAAATGATCACGCCTTCTCCGGCGCTTCCCAGTTCTTTCGCCAGCGCCTTGGAGCCGACGAAGGAGATGTTCACGAACACCGGATTGAATTCGATGCTGCGGGCCACCTTGATGAATGTGGCGATCGGCCGGTAGGCGCCGACCATGACGACGGCATCGGGATTGGATTTGCGGATGTTGATGAGCGCGGTCTTCACGGCCGTGGTGTTGCGCGTGTAGGTGCCGGTAGCAACCAGCTGCTTGCCCCGCTTCTTCAGGGCTTCGGTGACGCCGGCAAGGCCAACGCGGCCGAAGGCATCATCCTGATAGAGAAGGGCGATGCGCTGCATGCCCTTTTCGTCCATCAGATGTTTGATCCAGGTTTCCGTCTCCGCGCCATAGGTGGCGCGCACATTGACCACATTCCCCAGTTCCGCATTGCGCAAGAAGCCGGCGCCGGTGAACGGACCGATGAAGGGAACCCCCGCTTCAGTGGCAATGGGCTGGGTCGCCTTGGAGGTCGGTGTGCCGACAGGGCCGACGAGCGCGAATACTTTCTTCGACGAGATCAGCTCCCGCGTCGCGGAAATCGACATCTCCGGCTCGTAGCCGTCATTCATGCTGATGAGTTCAAATTTGCGACCGCCGACGCCGCCGGCCTTGTTCGCCTCGGCAAGGGCCGCATCCAGTCCGAGCTTCATGCCCACGCCGAGCGCGGCCGCGGGCCCCTCGAGGGCCGCCGCCTGGCCAAGCAGTATCTTGTCCGGGCTGACACCATCCTCGGCCCGGGCATCCCCGGCCATGGAAACACTACCACACAGGACTATCGCGCCGAGCAACCCGGCCGCCTTGACGCCAACGCGCATTTCTCACCCTCCAGGAATGACCCTCGCAGCCCAAGATCGAAGGATGAGGTGAACAAGTTATTGATTCCGGCAGGTCATCCTTTACGAAAACCAAGTATCCATGCAATTTACACGCTTTGCGTGTATCTTTTGACTTTGTTTCTACTTATGCGCGTTGCGGAACGACTCAAATATCTACCAGACGCGACTGGGGCGGCCTGCTGGCCACTGATTCGCTGCCGCGAAATTTTTCGCGCAGATGACGATTTTTTTCTCCGGCGGTTCTGGCGTCGGCGTTTCCGGGGGCCGCTGAGGCGGCGGCTCTGTGATTTTTTGGCGGATTTCCTCGGTTTTTCCTGCCGCGGCCCTGAACAGGGGATGAATGGGGGCCTCAGGGCGGGTTCAGCGCGGGGGGTCTAGTTTCGCTCCCATGATCGAGGCCGGGGATGGTCCCCAGGCCCGAATGGAAA
>JAYZVT010000168.1:0-2948 GCA_036155355.1 Pseudomonadota bacterium | reverse complement strand
CGGGCGACAATTACGATCTTGAGACCAGCCATGTCCTGCCGGCGCTGCTGCGCAAGGCGCACGAGGCGAAGCTGGCGGGCGCGCCATCTATGACCGTCTGGGGCTCCGGCACGCCGCTGCGCGAATTCCTCCATGTCGACGATCTCGCCGATGCGCTCGTCTTCCTGGCAAAACATTATTCCGGCGAGATGCACGTCAATGTCGGCTCTGGCGAGGAGGTCTCGATCCGAGAACTCGCTGAACTGGCCTGCGAGACGGTCGGCTTTACGGGCGAACTCGTTTTTGATGCTTCGAAGCCGGACGGCACGCCGCGCAAGCTCGCCGATACGTCCCGCCTGAATGCCATGGGCTGGCGCGCGAGGACCGGGCTCAGGGAAGGCATCGAGCGGACCTGGCGAGACTGGCTCGCCAAGTGCGCGTCCGGTGGAATGGCCGCCGGGCGGGCTGGCACCTGACAGGATCGGTTCACGTAGTGTCCGGAGAACGCGGATGCGTTGGAATGGCGGCATCTCCGGCTGGATCGGCGCAGTGGAATAGTCTGCCTTACTAAGTATTTGCGTTTGGATGAAGATCGCGCGGTGTGTTCAATGGTGATTGTGGTGTCGTTGAAAGTGAACCCAACTGATATGACGGCTGCAAATTGCTGAAGACGTTGTCCTTCATCGCCAGGCATCCGTTGACGAAGGATCGGCCGCTGGCCGCTTTTTCAAGGTTCGCGAAGTGGCAGATCCGGAGCAGGCTGAAGAACGAGGTCGTGGTGCCGTGGATCGGCGGAGCGAAGCTGGTGGTGCGCAGCGGCATGACCGGTGCCACGGGCAACATCTACTGCGGTCTGCACGAGTTCGCCGACATGGCCTTCCTGCTGCATCTGCTGCGGCCGGGTGACCTGTTTGTCGACGTCGGTGCGAACATCGGAAGCTACACCGTCCTGGCGTCGGCGGTGGTCGGTGCAGACGCCATAGCGTTCGAGCCGGACCCGGAGACGATGGCGGCACTGAAGAAGAACGTCGCGATCAACGGCATCGAGGATCGCGTCACCACGGTTGAGGCGGCGGTCGGCCGAGAGCCGGGGAAGACCCGCTTCACGGTTGGGCTGGATACGGTCAATCACGTGGCGCATGAAGAGGATGCCGATACGCGTGAAGTCGAAGTGACGACACTGGATCACGTCCTCGACGGTAGGGATCCCGTGATGATCAAGCTCGATGTCGAGGGATTTGAGGCGGATGTCATCGCCGGTTCGGCCAGGACACTTCAGAAGGAATCGCTGGTCGCGGTAGCAACCGAGTGTGATGAGGGCGACGTGATCCGGCCGCTGATGGATGCGGGCTTTGCCCGCGTGAATTACCAGCCTGTTGCCAGACAACTGTCCGAGAAGTTCGAGCCAGGGCAGCATAACGCGCTTTACCTGCGGAACAGCTCGATGGTTGCACGCATTGTGACCGAGGCTCCTCGCCGCGAAATCCTGGGCAAGGCGATCTAAAGTCTTGTGCGGCATCAACGGCATCTTTGCCTACCACTACGCTGCCAATCCGGTTGACCGGTCCGAACTGTTGCGGACGCGCGACCACATGACCACCCGGGGGCCGGACGGCAAAGGTGATTGGGTCTCGGAAGACAACAGGGTTGGTTTCGGCCATCGGCGCCTTGCACTCATTGACCTCACCGATGGTGGCGCCCAGCCGATGGCCAGCGCCGACGGCTCGCTCATCGTGACGTTCAACGGCGAAATCTACAATTACCGGGAGCTTCGCCAAGTTCTCGAGGCCAAGGGCCATGTCTTTCGAAGCAACTCGGACACCGAGGTCCTGCTGCATCTTTACGCCGCAAAGGGCGAAGCCATGGTCCACGACCTGCGTGGCATGTTCGCCTTCGCGATCTGGGATGAACGGCGAGGCGAGGCGTTTCTGGCGCGCGACCCTTACGGCATCAAGCCGCTCTATTACGCTGATGATGGATGGACTTTGCGTTTTGCTTCGTCCGTCAAAGCCTTGATGGTGGGCGGTCGGATATCGACCGATCCCGAACCGGCCGGCTGGGCCGGTTACTACCTGTTCGGTAGCGTGCCGGAGCCCTTCACCACGTATCGGGAGGTGCGCGCGCTTCCTGCCGGTTCCAGCCTGCGGGTAGATGCGCAGGGCCCGCATTTGCCACATCGTTATTTCTCGATTGCCTCGATCTACGCACAACCGGATCCTGTTGAGGCCACGTCCAGTCGGGCAGACACACAGGAACGGACCCGGGCAGCGCTGCTCGACAGCGTACGCGCTCACCTGGTAGCCGATGTGCCGGTCGGCGCATTCCTTTCCGCCGGAATTGATTCCGGTGCGTTGGTCGGTTTGATGCGCGACTGCGGCCAGCACGACATCAGCACAGTGACGCTGGCGTTTGACGAATTCGAGGGCAGGCATGACGACGAGTCGCCGCTTGCAGCCGAGGTCGCCCGCCATTACGAAACTCGCCACCACAGGCGGCTGGTGACCGAAGGAGAGTTTCGTCAAGATCTGCCGCTCATCCTGGACGCTATGGACCAGCCCAGCATTGACGGCATCAACACATGGTTTGTGAGCAAAGCTGCACGGGAACTGGGCCTGAAAGTGGCGATCTCAGGCCTGGGCGGTGATGAATTGTTTGGCGGTTATCCGTCCTTTCGGGACATCCCCCGTTGGCACCGCCTCCTGGCGGTCCCATCGCGCCTGCCATTCCTGGGCGAAATCACTCGTCTGGCCTTGACGGCTGGGCGTCCCCTCTGGCCTGGGATGAATCCGAAGACCGCAGGCCTTCTTAAATATGGTGGTAGCTATGCTGGAGGTTATCTCCTCCGGCGCGGCCTTTTCATGCCTTGGGAATTGGAGACGGTCATGGATCCCGCCATGGCACGTGAAGGTCTCAGGCGACTGGCACCGCTGGCCCTTATTCGCCAGGCCCTTGATCCTATGCCGCAGTCC
>JAYZVT010000167.1:0-6962 GCA_036155355.1 Pseudomonadota bacterium | reverse complement strand
AGCCCTTTTCCGCAAGCCAGGCATTGGCCTCGGGTGTCAGCTCGATGGTGATATTGCGGTCTTGGAGCTGGGCCTCCAGCTCGAACACGAATTTCTCGACCACCTTGGCGATGACCTCGGCGGGCAGACCCTGGAAGGGAATGACCGCGTCGAGACGATTGCGGAATTCTGGCGAGAACATCCGGTTGATGGCTTCCTGGTCGTCGCCTTCGCGCTTGGAGCGATTGAAACCCATGGCCGGCTTGGCCAGATCGGCAGCGCCCGCATTGGTGGTCATGATGAGGATGACGTTGCGGAAATCAACTTTCTTGCCGTTGTGGTCGGTCAGCTTGCCGTGGTCCATTACCTGCAGAAGGATATTGAACAGGTCAGGATGAGCCTTCTCGATCTCGTCGAGGAGCAGCACGCAATAGGGATGCTGGTCGATGCCGTCGGTGAGCAGCCCGCCCTGGTCGAAGCCCACATAGCCGGGCGGCGCGCCGATCAGCCGCGAGACGGTGTGACGCTCCATATATTCGGACATGTCGAAGCGCAGCAACTCGACGCCGAGCAACTTGGCCAGCTGGCGGGCAACCTCGGTCTTGCCCACGCCGGTCGGCCCGGAGAACTTGAAACTGCGGATGGGATTCTCCGCCCCGCGCGGGCCTGCGCGCGACAGCTTGATGGCCGATCCGAGCGCGGTGATCGCCTGGTCCTGACCGAAGACCACCCGCTTCAGGTCGCGGTCGATATGCTGGAGCACCTCCGCGTCGGAACGGGAAATGGTTTTGGGCGGAATACGCGCCATGGTGGCGATGGTCGCTTCCACGTCCTTGACACCGATGGTTTTGCGGCGGCGGCTCTCGGGCAGCAGCATCTGCGACGCGCCGGTCTCGTCGATGACGTCGATTGCCTTATCCGGCAGCTTCCGGTCGTGGATGTATTTTGCCGACAGTTCCACTGCCGACTTGATGGCCTGATTGGTGTAGCGGATCTTGTGAAAGTCCTCGAAATAGGGCTTCAGGCCCTTCAGAATCTCGATGGCGTCGGGGACGCTCGGCTCATTCACGTCGATTTTCTGGAAGCGGCGCACCAGCGCCCGGTCTTTCTCGAAATGCTGGCGGTACTCCTTGTAGGTGGTCGAGCCGATGCACCGCAGCGTGCCGCTCTGCAGGGCGGGCTTGAGCAGGTTGGATGCGTCCATGGCGCCGCCCGAGGTGGCGCCGGCGCCGATGACCGTGTGGATTTCGTCGATGAACAGGATGGCGCCGGGATAGTTCTCGATCTCGCGCATGACCGACTTGAGGCGTTCCTCGAAATCGCCGCGGTAGCGTGTGCCGGCGAGGAGCGCGCCCATGTCGAGCTGGAAGATGGTCGAGTCGAGCAGCACTTCCGGCACGTCGCCGCGTACGATGCGCCGCGCCAGACCTTCAGCTATGGCGGTCTTGCCGACGCCCGGGTCGCCGACGAAGAGTGGGTTGTTCTTCTGGCGGCGGCACAGCACCTGGATGGTGCGCATGATTTCTGGGCCGCGTCCAATCAGCGGGTCGATTCGGCCCTTGCGCGCCTTTTCGTTCAGGTTGACGCAATAGACTTCGAGCGCATCCGCACCGCGGCGCTTCTCCTCGCCGTTCTCGACGGTAGCGGCTTCCTCGTCCACGCCGCGCACGGTGCGCGGCTCGGACATGCCCTGGCGTTTGGCGATGCCGTGGGAAATGTAGTTGACCGCGTCAAAACGGGTCATGTCCTGCTCCTGCAGGAAATAGGCGGCGTGGCTCTCGCGCTCGGCGAAGATGGCTACCAGCACATTGGCGCCGGTCACTTCCTCGCGGCCCGATGATTGCACATGGACGACGGCGCGATGAATCACACGCTGGAAGCCGGCTGTTGGCTGCGCCTCACCCTGGGCATTGATGACCAGCCCGCCCAATTCGTCGTCCAGATAGTCGGTCACCTTCTGGCGCAGCGCATCCAGATCCACGTCGCAGGCGCGCATGACGGCCGACGCGTCGCGGTCGTCGATCAGCGCGAGCAGCAGATGTTCGAGCGTGGCGTATTCGTGGCTGCGCTCATTGGCGAATTCGAGCGCGTGATGCAGCGCCTGCTCAAGACTTGACGAGAAAGTGGTCACTGTCGGGTATCCCTAGTCCTTCTCCAATGTGCATTGTAGCGGATGCTGATGCTGCCGGGCGAAATTCATCACCTGGGCAACCTTCGTCTCCGCCACCTCATACGTGTAGACACCGCAGATTCCGACGCCCTTCTGATGGACGTGCAGCATGATGCGGGTCGCGTCTTCGCGTCCCTTGGCGAAGAAGCGCTCCAGAACATACACGACAAAATCCATTGGCGTGTAATCGTCGTTGAGCAGCAGAACCTTGTAGAGGCTGGGCTTCTGCGTCTTCGGGCGGGTCTTCGTGACCATCCCGGTTCCGGGATCGTCGGTCGAGTTATCGCGATTCTGGCGCGACATGGTCCTTGCTGAACGTCCTGGTTCCTGTGTTGTCCGGAATGCCGCCCCGGGGAGTGGGCGGCGGCGCATCCAGAGAATCTGTGATCCAGTCTAGCGGGATCAAGGCCCTGTCAGCAAATGTGCCCCACGCGGCCATTCTTAACCGCTGGCGAGGGCAAGAAAACGACAAAAAGAAAAGCCCGGCCAGATGGCCGGGCTTCTCATGCGAAGCGACTAATCAGGTCGGCCCGGGTTAGGCCTTCTTGATCGCAGTCTCGACCGGCTTGTAGACCTCTTTCGCCAGGTCGGCATACATCTCGCCGATCTTGGAAGCCTGGGCCACATAGTCCTCATAGGCCTTCTTGGCGAAGTTGGTCTGGATTTCGATGGCCTGCTCGAGGGTCTTGGCGCCGAACAGCTTCTCCATGATCGCGGTGCCGTCCTCGAAAGCCTTCTTCGAGTAATCGGTGACTTCGGTCGCGATGGCCTGGAAGCCCTTGTTGACTTCGCCCATGCTCTTCACGGCGACTTCAAAGTTGTCCTTGCCCAGCTTCTGAAACTCCTCAAAACCCTTCATTTCTCATCTCCAGTTTGCGTCCCGTCCCCCGCGGCATCGGCCGCGTTCCCGGGCATCTATTGCGTTGCACAATTCATATATGCATTGCACAAAAATATGTCAAATATTTTTTTGCATTGCACAATGGAGGGGATTTGCGGGGACTTAACCGTTTCGTAAGCGCCCACGAACTAGCCTTTATGTTGGCCGGTAACGCCCGTGGAGGCGGTGCCGGCTGCGGGTCGGGGCCGCAATCCGCACAAGGCAGCGGGTGGCGCGTTTTCCGGGGGGACCTGCGTCTTGCAGTCGGATTGGGACGGAGCCAGCACGGCTCCTTGGGGAAACAGTGCTGAATTCACATTTCAAGGGCCGCTTCACTGGCGGCCTGCGCGCGACTTTTGCTGTCATCTGCACGATACTGGTCCTTCTGGCCGGCTTGTGTGGACCTGCCGCAGCGGCTGCTCGCTATGCCGCCATCATCATCGACCAGAACTCGGGCAAGGTGCTGTTCGAGCGCAATGCCGATGCCCAGCGATATCCCGCGTCGCTGACCAAGGTAATGACGCTTTACCTGCTCTTTGAGTTGCTGGCCGAAGGCAAGGTGGAGCTGCAAAGCCGCTTTGTGGTGACGCCCAACGCTGCCGGACAGGCGCCGAGCAAGATCGGCCTGAAGCCAGGCGACAAGATCAAGGTGCTGGACGCCATCGGCGCGCTGGTGACGAAATCCGCCAACGACGTCGCGGTGGTCGTGGCGGAGAATATCGGCGGCACAGAGGAGAATTTCGCCAGGATGATGACGGCGAAGGCGCGCGCACTCGGCATGTCGCGAACCACGTTCAAAAACGCATCCGGCCTGCCCGACAAGGACCAGGTGACGACGGCGAGCGACATGGCGACGCTGGCGCGCGCAATCATGCGCGACTACCCGGCCTATTACGGTTAGTTCGACACCAAATATTTCACCTATGACGGCAACCGCTACCGCAACCACAACACGCTGCTCTTCAACTATGAGGGCACTGAAGGCATCAAGACCGGCTACACGCGGGCTTCCGGATTCAACCTGATTTCGTCAGTGCGGCGCGACAAGAAGCATCTTGTCGGCGTGGTGCTGGGTGGCAGCTCTGGCAAATGGCGCGATGCACATATGCGCACGCTGCTGACGCGCGCCTTTCCCAAGGCGAGCGAGAAGGTTCCCGAGCCCATACCCGTACCCGTGCGCAAACCGGACATTGAGGAGCCGACGCAGCCCGCCGCGCCAGCCTATACCGCATCCATGTCGCAGCCGGTGATCCGCACCCGTGCGCTCGCCGCCTATCAGCCTCCAGCAGCCGCACCACCTTCACCGGGCAGCCAGGACGGCGGCTTCCACATCCAGATCGGCGCTTTTTCAAGACACTCCGACGCGCAGCAGGTGTTGTCCGAAGTGACCGCAAGGGCACAGGAAGTTGTGGACGGTCACGCGCCGCTGATGGTTCCGCTCGAAGACCGAAAGCGGCAGCTCATCCGCGCCCGCTTTGCCGGCTTCTCGGAGGATACCGCGAGAACGGCCTGCTCGCAGCTCAAGGCGCGCTCGATCGCCTGCGTGGTGATGCGTGCGGAATAGAGCTTGCCTCAGCCGAGCGTTTTGAGCAGCAGGTCCTTGGCCTGATTGATCTGCGCGGCCAGATAGGTCGAGCCGCCATGATCGGGATGGAGCTTTTTCATCAGGTCCCGGTGAGCCTTGCGCACGGCATCAATGCCCGCGCCGCGTTCCAGCCCCAGGACTTCGTAAGCCTCCTCAACGGTCATCGGGCCTGTCGCCGGTCCCGCACTTTTCCTGCCAGCCTTGCCGCCAGTGGCCGCGGCGCCGGCCTCGTCGCGCCAGCCCGGCCGCATGCGGTCGAGATAGGCTTCCAGCAATTGCGCGCCGTTGCCGTCGTCACGGCGCACCTCTTTCCACAGGCGCGTTACCTCTCCCGCTTCCAGCGACGACAGCTTGCGGCCCTCGAAGCGTCCGCTCAGCACAGCCCCTTCCATCTCGCCGGTGTCGTGATCCAGCTCCATCTCGATCATGCTGGTGCGGACGCGCGACGCCTGGCCGGCAGTCCTGTTGCGGCTGCCGGGAAACGGGAAGCCGGCGAACATGCCGCGGCCGAGCAGCATGGAACCAACGACGAAAAGAGGCACGGCAAGGCCGCCCCGGCCAGTGGCCATTGCCAGGACCGCCAGCGCCATGGCGCCGAAGCCGCCGTATCGCTTGACGTTGCGGGCGAGCTTCTTCGGATCGGCGCCCACAAAGGCGCGCGCTCCGAACATGAGCAGGACAAGCAGGGCAAGACCGACAAGGAAATAGGGCATGGAAAGTCTCGCCGTCGCTAGCGCAGTTGCTCGAGCAGGAGCCGCGCGCCCGCGCCGCCGTCCTTTTCACTCAAGTCGGCCAGCGCCTTGTGGCCTCCCGCGGCATAGACCGCCACCGCGCGCAACAGATCGCGGAGCTGCGATGCCGCTCCGGCGTCGAACCGGCACCAGGCACCGCCGGACAGGCGGGCAATTTCCCTGAAGGCGCTTTCCGCCGCTGGCTCGTTGCCCTCCTGGAACATGAAGACGGGCGTGCCGAGAAGACCGAGTTCACCGGCCGTAGCGCAGAGCTCGTCCACGCTTTCTTCCATGCAGTCGCCCACATAAACGACAGCATTGACCCTTGCCTTCTCAGAGGCCTGACGGGCATGGGACAGCACGCGGGCGATCTGGGTATAGCCGCCCTGGCAGGATACGCCTGTCATCAGCCGCGCCAGCGCCTTGGTGTCGCCGACCCACTTGCTGGCTTTGCATTCGCCGAGGCCGCGGAAATAGACAAGCTGCACGTCGAGACCGCCGACCTCGTCCACGGCCGCGAACATGTCGCCCTGCAGCGCCAGCGCCATGTCCCAGGTAGGTTGACGGCTCATGGTGGCGTCCATGGCGAAGATCAGCCGACCACGGCCAGCGCCGGTCCGGGGCGCGATTTGCTTCACCCGGTCGAGGAAAGCGGCGACGTCGCCAGCCGCTGAAGTGCGGTCGGGCGTGCGGGCCTGCTTCTTGCCGGTTTCGGCGGGCGGTCTGTTGCTTGACGTCATCGCTTGGCGATCATCCCGGACGTTGTCTGGAGCGCGGTTCTGTCGCTCCCAGACATGACATATGCCGTCCTGCCGACGGCTACAATGATTGCCTCGCTCAGGGCTTGTCGCCCGTTTCCAGCGACAGCAGGGCGGCATTTCCGCCGGATGCGGTCAGGTCAGTTGTTCTCACCCGCTCGACGGCGAAGCGGGGCAGCGTATGCGGCCCTCCCGCCTTCGGCCCCGTGCCGGACAGGCCCTCGCCACCGAAGGGCTGGACACCGACGACTGCGCCTATCTGGTTACGGTTGATATAGAGATTGCCCACGCGCAGGCGCCGTGCGATCAGCTCGGCGTTGGAACTTATGCGGGTGTGGACTCCGGCCGTCAGGCCGTAGCCGGTCGCGTTGATGGCGTCGCACACCTGCTCCAGCCTGTCCGAAGCGTAGCGCACCACATGCAGGATCGGACCGAAGACTTCCCGATCGAGCACGCCGATCTTATCTATCTCATAGATCGCCGGGGAGATGTATGTGCCCTGAGCACAGGCATCAGGCAAAGGGAGATCGAGCAGTTCGCGCGCTTCAGTGCGCATGCGCTTCTTGTGGGCGTCGAGCGTCCGCCTGGCTCCGGCGTCGATCACCGGGCCAACGTCCGTGGAATATACAGCCGGGTCACCTACAACCAGCTCGCGAGTGGCACCAAGCAGCATGTCGAGGACACGGTCCGCGGAGTCTTCCTGCAGGAAGAGCACGCGCAGGGCCGAACATCGCTGGCCGGCGCTGTCGAATGCAGAAAGCACCGCGTCGCGCACCACCTGCTCGGGCAAAGCCGACGAATCCACGATCATGGCGTTGAGCCCGCCCGTTTCAGCGATGAAAGGGATGATCGGACCCTT
>JAYZVT010000166.1:0-3383 GCA_036155355.1 Pseudomonadota bacterium | reverse complement strand
GACGCCGGAGGGATAGCCGCTTCGCCACTGCCTGCTGCTGGTCCCATCTGGGGGTGGAGCCAATTCCCGCCTGCGGGAGGTAAAGGTCGCAAGCGTACGGTTGCCGTCCACGTTCCACCAACGATACATCCTGTCGGTTAGGCCGAGCGTGGCAACCGTAAGCAGTTCGTTGACCAGGTGCCTGAGAGGACGGCCAGTGGAGCCCGATGTGACTTCCTCCGAGACCTTTCCCGCATGGCGCGGCATTTCCAGGGCGTGGAGCTGGGCGCCCAGCCGCTGCGCGTCGCCACGGTTCATGACCGGGATTTCGCTCCAGCGGCGCATATCCACCTTTTCACCCCGCAAGACGGGGCCGAGCCTCGAGGCCTGGGCCGGAACGTTTCGCGCGGCGTGTAGCAGGAGCGGCTGCAAGAGTTTTTTCTGATATGCGGCCTGTTGTGATCGGTCGAAACGCTCGGTTTCCGGCAGCAAGTCTCTGAAACGAATGATGATTTCGTCGAGCAGCATGAGGAATCCACAAATTCGCGACGCGAGCGCGCAACGGACAAAAAACTGACCTGTGGCACGCAGGATACACCTGACTCGGTGGCCAAATGTTATTTTGCAGGGGCCTGATGATTCAGTGCGGGTGTGCGCATTGGGCGACTTGGGAAATACGTCAATGAAGAAACGTACCATGGCTGCCGCGGCGGCGGCGTTGTCGCTCTTTGAGATCACGGCTGCGGCGACTGCGGCGGCTCAGGAAAACGCGTCGAATATCTGGAACGGATGGTTCCTCGGACTGAACGGCGGATTCCGCATCGGCGATACGACGTTCGAGAGCAACCCCTACTCGGCGACGATGCCGCCGCCTGTGGGCGGCGGATTGATTACGTTTCCCGCACGCTCGAACAACTTTGATCTCGAGGGTGGGACCGTCGGTGCTCACATCCAGCACAATTGGCTGCAAGGCTCGAACTTTCTGGTCGGTTTGCGTGCAGAGGTCTCCGATGGAACCGGCGATGATACCGTCTTCCTCACCAACAACCTGACCAGCATCTCTGGCGATGCGTTTGCCGTCACCATCCGGTCGGAAGTCGACTACGGCTGGCAGGCGTCGTTCAGAGGCCGGATCGGCTACCTGCTGGGCAATTGGCTGCTGTTCGCGACGGGCGGTGTGTCCCTACTCAAGGTCGATTGGCAGGATACCGTATCGGTGCAGATTCTGCCCGGAGGCCCTACGGTGTCGTTCAATCACGAGACTGACAACGTCAATATTGGGCCCGTCGTTGGCGGCGGCGTCGAGACGGCCTTGAATGATTTGTGGTTCCTTTCGGGCGAGTATCTCTATCAGCATTTTGGTGACATGACCGCTGGCCATGGTGCGACGAGCGTGGGCGCCCCAGGCCAACTGCGAAGTGTCGATACGCATCAGGTCATTATTTCCGTCACGCGGAAGATCGGCGGCGGCTAAAAATCGCCCCTGAAAAGTCCGGGAACTCCGCGCTTTCCGCTTGGCCGCGGGCCTTCGCCGCCACGAAATTGTCACGAATTCAATCGACTATACAATCTGTTAACCGTGATGGCCGATCAGCGGACGCGTCAGGGTCACGGAAGGGTTAATATCATGCGCCAGGGGCCGGGGGGCCGAAAGCGGATGATGTCATGCGTGCCGCGCTAGCTGTCTTCTTTACCTTGCTGTTGCTGCTGCCGCCTGCTCCCGCCCGTGCGGGGCTGGAGGACACCATCGCCACGCCGGAGCGGCTGCTGAGCTGGATGTACGCCTACCGCAAGGCGCCCAAGCCGCAGCAGGTGCCCGAGGCGGTGGGCGCGATGAAGAAGCTCGGCCTTTTGTCCGATCCCGAGAAGTCCGGCTTCATCATCGGTTTTCTCGCCGGCGTGCTGCACGAGAATCCGCGCAGCGCTCCCACGCTGGTCAGGAAGATGTTTCCGATGCCGCCGAAGGAGCAGGCGGTCATCATCAAGGCCATTGCCTATTCGGGCCTGCCCAATTGGCAGGATCTGCTGCGCAAGATCGCGCCGCGAATGCCCGAGCGTCAGCTCATGGTCGACGAATATCTGGAAGGCAAGGCGCCGACGCTGATGGCGGTGCCGCTGGAAACCGGCACGCCGGTCATCTATGCCCTGTGGGGTTTCTATGTGGCGACCGGGGACTATGAGCCGGTGACGCGCATCATCACCGCACTGCAGTGGTCAAAGGACAAGTCGGAGCCGGAAAGCACGTCATTCCGCGGCTGGATATCGGCGGCGTTCACATCCGAGGAGACCGACGTGGACAAGATCACTATCGGCGGCACGGCAAAGTGGACGCTGGTTTCCTATGCGGAGCGCGACCGCCACCTGATCGACTACTACCGTGTCGTCCACGACTACCAGCCAGAGGGGCATACGGTGCAGCTCGCCCAGGTGATAAAGGCTGCGGAGGCGTTCGAGGCAGAGCGCATCCGCAAGGAAGAATACGCCGCAATCGAGGAAGCCAAGATCGCGGCGATGAAGAAGGGCACCGGTTTCTCAAAGGCAGCAACCGCGGGGCAGATCGCCATTGCCACTGGCTGCGTCACTGCCAATGCTCTCGGCGCCTATGTGGTGGGCGCGGCCTGCGTTGTCACTGGCGCGGTTTATACCGGAGCGGTGAAACTTCTCAGCGACTAGCAGCTCTCGAAAGGGCTGGCATGGGCCGAGGCCACTGGCTTAGTTTGCGGCAAAGACAGCCAAGCAAGCCAGGGAGCAACGCCAGATGTCCGGTCTCAAACTCAGGCACGCCCGCACCATCATCAAGAAGGCCCTCGCACGGGGCCGGGAACTCGACCTCAAGCCGTTGTCCGTGTGCGTGCTCGATCCGGGGGGCCATACGGTCGCCTTCGAGCGCGAGGACGGCGCCAGCGCGCTGCGCTACAAGATCGCCCATGGCAAGGCCTTTGGAGCCATCGCCGTGGGCATGGGCTCCCGCGCCATCTTCGAGCGGGCCAAGCAGCAGGCCTTCTTCATCCAGTCAGTGAATGCGCTGTGCGACGGGGCGCTGGTGCCATCACCGGGAGGCGTGCTGATCCGCAACAAGCGGGGCGAACTGATAGGCGCGGTGGGTATCACCGGCGACACCGGAGACAACGACGAGATCTGCGCCATTGCAGGCGTTGAGGCCGCGGGCTTTGCGGCCGACACCGGGGAAAAAGATGCAAAATTTTTCGCGGGCGGTTCTGGCGTCGGCGTTTCCGGGGGCCGCTGAGGCGGCGGCTCTGTGATTTTTTGGCGGATGTCCTCGGTTTTTCCTGCCGCGGCCCTGAACAGGGGATGAATGGGGGCCTCAGGGCGGGTTCAGCGCGGGGGGTCTAGTTTCGCTCCCATGATCGAGGCCGGGGATGGTCCCCAGGCCCGAATGGAAA
>JAYZVT010000165.1:0-2762 GCA_036155355.1 Pseudomonadota bacterium | reverse complement strand
GACCGCCGGCCGGCCGCTCACGGTTGCCGAGCTGGTGGTGCTTCTGGACGTGCCGAAACCGACCATGCATCGCATCGTGCGGCAACTCGACCATGAGGGCCTGCTCATGCGCGAGCCCCAGAGCCGCGGCTACGGTCCGGGTCCCAGGCTGTTCAATTTCGCCATCAATGTGGTGCAGACCGCGATGCGCTCGGGGCCGCGTCACGCGGTGCTGTCGAAGCTGTCGGCGCGCACCGGAGAGACGTGCAACTTCGGCATGATATCCGGCAATGCGGCCGTCTATCTCGACCGTATCGAGGCGGCATGGCCGTTCGGGCTCAAGTTCGAGCCGGGATCGCGGGTGCCGCTGCATTGCACGTCCATGGGCAAGCTGTTCCTTGCCTATCAGCCCAAACGCAGGCGCGACCAGCTTCTGCATGGCGGTTCGCTTTACCGCTACACCAAGAACACCATCACCGATCCTGACGAGTTGGAGTCGCAGTTCGTGGCGATCCGCAAACGCGGCTACTCCATCGACGACCAGGAATTTCTGGATGGCGTCATCTGCCTCGCCGTTCCGGTGCACGACAACAAGGGTCAGGTCTGCGCAGCTATCGCCATTTCGGCGCCGCAGGCACGCATGCAGATCGAGGACGCTGAAAGACACGTTCCCGAGATGCTCAAGGCGGTGTCCGAGGTGGAGGGCTTTCTGAACGAAAGCCACGAATGACAATCAACAAAGAATAAGAAGCGTTCACGGGGTGGGGATGGTTCTGCGCTACAAGGAAATCGCTGAGATCATCAGCCTGATCGATTCCAGCTCCTGCGACGAAATCGTTCTGGAAACCGATGAGATCAAGCTGGTCGTCCGCCGCCGCGGCGCGGGCAATTCCGTTGCTTACGAACAGGGTGCTCCAAGGGCGGCTCCTGCGTCCCCGGCTCCGGCCGCGCCGGCCGGCCAGCCGGCGCCTCAGTCATCAAAAACAAAACCCGCGCCAGCCGCGCAGGGCGGCGTCGTCGTCTCCTCGCCCATGGTCGGCACTTTCTATCGCGCGCCGTCGCCCGACTCGCCGCCTTTCGTGGAGGTAGGCGGCAAGGTCAAGGTGGGCGATCCGCTCTGCGTCATCGAGGTGATGAAGCTGTTCACCACCATCCATGCCGAATTCGGCGGCACCGTCCGCGAGATCGGCGCGGATAACGCGCAACTGGTTGAGTTCGGACAGATGCTCTTCGTCATCGATCCTGCGTGAAAGGGGGGGGCGACGCATCTGACCATTGTTGACCGCCGCATGGGGCAAGACGCTCCCGGCCAATTCCGAAGAAGCCGGATGAACCGGTGAAAAAACCTGACACAGGGAGGTTATGTATGAAGTTTCTTCGCAATCTCGCGCTGATTGCCGTCGCCGGCGTCATCGCGATCGCTGCTTACGCCCCAGCGAGGGGACAGCAGAACACCATCATTCCCATGCTCATTTGTCCGTTCGGCTGCGGCCCGACGGAAGGCTACGCCATTCTCGGCAACCTGATGGCGAAGGGCGGCGAGCCCATCACCATCATCCCGCAGGAAACGCCGGGCTACATGTACAACTTCCGCGCCATGACCGAGGAGCGCCGCTGGAAGAGCACGATCTTCGGAACGGAAGACGTGATCATCCAGCTCGCGCCTCATGGCGGCAATGAAGAGATCAAGGACTATATCCCGGAGAAGGTCACCACTCCCTTCAAGCTGCTATTCGGCGAGGCCTTCTGGGGCCAGGGCAAGTACTTCGTCACCTATGATCCGAACATCAAAACGCCCGCCGACCTGAAGGGCAAGCGCATCGCGATTGGCCTTCGCACCCAGAGCGACTTCGGCTTCTTCGCGTATCTCTTCCTCGCCGATGGCTATGGCGTGAACCCGAAGAACTCCGATATCCGGCACGTCAATCCCGATACCGCTATCCAGCAGCTCATTGACGGCAACGTCGACGCTGCCGTGGTCGCCTTCGGCACCAATCCGAACCGTTCCGAGTGGCTGATCAGCGGTCCGCTGCGCAAGCTTGAGGCGGCCGGCAAGAAAATCAACTATGTCGGTATCGACGAGGCGGCCGCGGAGAAAGTGAACAAGAAGTGGAACGCCGGCTGGCTGGTTGCCGAAGTACCCGCCGGAACCCTGCCGCTGCAGGAGAAGGCTTTCAAGTCGGGTCTCAACCGCGGCTACCAGGCGGCGCACGAGAATTTCTCCGAAGATGCCGCCTATCATCTCATCAAGGCCGTGGCCAAATACGGCCCCGAGATGACCAAGCTGCACGGCCTGTGGAAGCTGTGGTCTCCGGAAATGATGGTGCATGGCCTCTCCGACGAGAACGTGCATCCCGGTGCCAAGAAAGCGTATGAGGAGCTGGGCTGGTGGGATAAGCGCAAGCAGTTCCCGCCCGTCGTCTTCCAGAAATAGCGAACGCAATACCCCGGCGCCTTACCGGCGCCGGGGCTACCTTTCACGGATCCTGCGACGGGAGGGGAGCTTGTGATCCGCAGCCTGCAAATCCTGCGCGTCGGCGCGAACGCGATGTTCTGGGTCCTCGGACTCGGGCTTTGCGTCTATCTCGCCTTCGCGGCCTTTGGATATCTTCGCAACTCTTCTGAGCACTATTCGAATTTCCTGTTCTGCGTGCTCGGTATGTCCGGCTTCCTGACCCTCCACGAATTTGCGGAGCGGCGGCTGAGCGAACCCGAGTCCGGGACGCCCTTATTCTGGGTCAAGTTCGCGCTGGCCGGGGTGGCGACGCTGGCCGCGCTCGTCA
>JAYZVT010000164.1:0-4489 GCA_036155355.1 Pseudomonadota bacterium | reverse complement strand
CAAGGCGCAGCGGGTCTACGTGCGCCCAGTCGGCACGTGGGCTCACATCGAGCGCGTGGTGCCGAAGTGGATTCGCGGTTGCGAGGAGCCGATCAAGGTCCTGTATGACTGCGGCATGGGCCGCGAGTTCGGCCAGGACGAGCTTGACGACGAGTCCGCCGCAATTGCGGAACATGGGACGCTTGGCGGCAACAACATCGAGAAGTGGCACGTGGTGCGCGGCCAGAACCGCTGGAAGTCGGCGGAAGAATGCGGGCACCACCCGATTCCGGGAACGCATCCCGTAATCGTCACCACGGACCGCGAATGGGGCGGCTGGCGGGTGCCGGGCGCGGAATACGACCACGATCCGCACCGCATCGAGCAGCAGGCGCAGCTGATGTCGCGGGCACCTATCCTGCTGGCGCTGTTGCGCCGTCTGACTGAATGCGCGGAACGGGAACCGGAAAATCTCTCCGGCTCCATCAGTGAACTTGCGGGCCTGGCGCGCCGCGTTATCGACCAGATCAGCTAGACAGGTCGCGCCGCGCGCGACGGCTCTATTCCGCGGGCGTCGGCACTGTCGGCGTCCACTGCACGGGGCGCGCATCGGTGTGCCGCTCGGGTCTCTCTTCCGGAATCAGGAAAAGGCGGAGCTGGCGCGCGACTATTCCCGCCGTGCGTGACGACGTGATCTGAGCAAGCGGAATTGCCAGCATCAGACCAAGCCAGACCGGCAGCATCCACAGAGACAGCTCGATGGAGATCGCCGCCGACATGGCTGCGACAGCCGCACCAAAGACAGTATGGGGCAGGTGATGCAGGAAGATCGGCCACCAGGATGAGGCGCCGTCATTGCGCCGCTGCGACTGCCAGCCCGAATCCCGGGCCATAAGTATCTCGGCAATGGCACCGATCTGGAGCAGCATCATAACGGGCGCGAGCAGGGCGGAAATGAGCGTTTCCAGCAGCACGCTCAGTGACATGGCCAGAATGCCGCCGGCGCCCCGGCGGGCCCGCGTGTGGAGCGCGGCCACAATCAGCGCCAGCAGTTTCGGCGCCAGCAGCACGACCATGGCAAAGCCCATCAGCCAGAAGGCGCGTTCGGAGTCGAATACCGGCCAATGGGGGAAGAGCGCGTGGGCGTCAGGAAAATAGTCCGGCCTGACGAACATGCCCTGCACGGCAAGCGCGAAGCCGATGACAAGGAAGAGCATCCAGAACACGGACGCCAGATAGCTCATAATACCGTTCAGCAGATGCAGACGGCTCATCCAGTGCAGCCCGGATGCCGGCAGCACCTTGATGTGTTGCAGGTTACCCTGGGCCCAGCGGCGGTCGCGCTTGGCGAAATCGGCAAGCGTCGGCGGGGCTTCTTCGTAGCTGCCGAGGATATGCGGAAGCATGTAGACGTCCCAGCCGGCCCGGCGCAGCAGCGCCGCCTCGACAAAGTCGTGGCTGAGGATCGGGCCGCCAAAGGGCTTGCGGCCCTTGAGTTCCGGCAGGCCGCAAGAGTCGGCGAAAGCGCGCACGCGGATAATGGCGTTGTGGCCCCAGAAGTTGCCGTCGCGCCCGTGCCAGGCAGCGAGACCCGCGGCGATGATGGGACCGTAGATGGCGGTGGCGAATTGCAGCAATCGTGCGAACAGGGTGTTGCGGTTGACCAGGCGCGGTACGGTCTGGATCAGGCCGGCGTCCGGGTCGGCGTCCATCGCCCTGACCAACTCCACCACCGCATCGGCGCTCATGTAGCTGTCGGCGTCCAGCACGATCATGTAGTCGTAGCGGGCTCCCCACCGCCGGACGAACTCGGCAACGTTTCCGGCCTTGCGTCCGATATTCTCGTCGCGGCGCCGGTAGAAGACCTCCATGCGCCCGGCAAGCGCCTGTCGCAGACGGCCGGCGGCCACCTGCTCATTGAACGCGATCTGCGCGCTGGTGGTGTCGCTGATGACGAAGATCTCGAAATTCGGCCTGGGGCTGGTGACGAAGATTTCTTCGGCCATGCGCCCTAGCGCGGCGAAAACCTGGTGGGTGTCCTCGTTGTAAATCGGCATGACGAGGGCTGTTCTGGCTGTTGAGGGCGCGGTCGGCCGGATCTCGTGTGGACGGGACGTGAGCAGAATGATGGCCGAGCCCAGCAGCGCATTCGACGCGGCCAGCGCGATCCAGCCGAAGGAAATGGCGAAGAGGACAAGGAATACGATCTGAGTCATGGTGGCCTCGGCGCCGACCACCTCGGACATTTCCATGACGCCGTAGCCCGTCAGGGCGCAAGTCGCCAGCAGCACGAACAGGCGGGCCGGCACGGTGCCGTCGCTCCATAAACCGAAGCCCACCGATTTGCGCACGCGCTCATGCGGCCGGGCGAAGTCCTGTTCCACCATTGCCAGCCCGTCCTCGGGAGGCATCAGTGACAGCTCCGCCGCGCGCTCGGACACATTGCTCGAATGGCCGGACCTTGCGCCGGCCGGCATGTTACCTAAACCGTCCATCTGTATAGCCAGGTCTCGCTCATGGGTTTTTGCTGGACACCCGTAAGAACAACCCTGAGTTCACTCAGTTCCGCTCCCTCAGGCATCATCTCGAAGCTCACCCGGTAGCGGCCTGTGGGCCGTGAATAGCGGCCGACGATGTTGACAACCTTGCCGCGTGAAGCGCTAACGGAAGCCTCAACGGCCGACTTGTCGAGAAGGTTCTCGCCAAAGCGCGGAGGAGCAAAATCAATGACGAACAGGCGGCGCTTGTGGTCGAAGGAAAGGCCGCAGCGTGTGGCCGCCACAGTGGCCAGGTTGCGCTCCAACATGGCGGGGCCCCAGTGCAGCCAGTAGCCAAAGTCGAGCCGCGCGCCCTTGCCCACGGCGTTGGCCGGGCGCCAGAAGGCAACGATGTTGTCGTTGGTCTCCAGATTGCTCGGTATTTCGACCAGGACGACTTGACCCTGGCCCCAGTTGCCCTTGGGCTCGACCCAGACGCTGGGTCGCAGTTCGTAGCGGGCTTCGAGATCCTGGAAGTCCTCAAATCGCTCGGCCCGCTGCATCAGGCCGAAGCCGCTCGGATCGGTATCCATGAAAGCGCTGATCTGCAGGTTGGACGGGTTCGACAGATGGCGCCAGATCCACTCGCCATTGCCGCGGCGGATGGCCAGGCCGTCGGAGTCGTGCACCGCGGGGCGGAAATCATCGAAGCGGGCGCGGTTCGACTCATCGAACAGGAACATGCTGGTCAAGGGCGCGAAACCTAACGTCTTCATATCCCGCCGGACGAACAGGGTCACGTCCACATCCATGCGAGTGGACTTGCCGGGATAGACGACGAAGCGGTAGGCGCCGGTGACGCTCTTGCTGTCGAGGAGAGCGTGGACAACCACCGTCTTGGCGCCGAGAGCGGGCTGCTCCACCCAATAGGAGCGGAAGGCCGGGAACTCCTCGCCCTTGGGCTCGGCGGTATCGATGGTGAGGCCGCGCGCGGACAGACCGTAGTTCTGTCCCTCGCCGATGGCGCGGAAGTAGCTCGCCCCCTGGAACACGGCGAATTCGTCCCAATAGGACGCCGTGTTGATGGGCGCACGCAGTCGGATGCCGGAAAACAGCGTGCCGGCTGCATCGGGCAGGGACGGCACGAGTGGACCAAAATCGAACATCTGGGCGGCGTAGGGGATCGGCCTCGATACGCCGTTCTCGACAATGTTCACGTCGATGCCCGACTTGTAGACAAAGCCGGTGTGAAGGAGATCGAGAGTGAAACCGCGGCCCTCCCCGCTCCACAGCCCCGCACCCTGCTTGAATCTTATGTCGCGATACTGGTCGTAAGTCAGCTTCTGCACGGGCTCGGGAACAGCAGGCAACGGCGCGAAGGCACGGGACGCCAGATCCTCGGCGAGAGATATCACTGTCTGGTGGCTGAAGCCCCCTGCAGCCGCACCCTGCTCTGCGGCGAGCGCAAGCCGGGGGTAGAACGCCGCCAACGAGGCAAGCGCGGTCACGCCGACAAACTCCCGGCGATTCATTTCGGAACTCCGATGGGATAGCCCGGTTACGAGATTGCTATTTGATACAACTCAATTGTGGTGCCAAGAGGGTGCGACAGGAATCTTTTGTCGCAAACACTCCTGAACCCGGCCGGTTCCCCGGGACCGGTCTTGGCTTGGCGGCCAGTTAGCCCTAAACAACCCTGCCCTGCCGCCAAGGCCGCCCATCGGACCAATCGTTAATGGATACAGCGACGCCAAAGACAATCCGGCTAGCCGACTACGCCCCGCCCGCCTATCTGATCGACGAGGTGTCGCTGGACGTCAACCTGCACCCGACTGCCACCCGGGTCCGGTCAAGGCTGCGCATAAGGCCGAATCCGGCCTTTGCCGGACCGGCGCGGGGCCTGGAACTGGACGGGGAATCGCTGCAGCTCGAAGAAATCCGCCTGCAGGATCGCAAGCTGGCCAGCGGCGACTACGAAACAGGCAAGTCGGGCCTGGTTCTGCCCAAGACTCCGGCAGGGCCCTTCGAGCTTG
>JAYZVT010000163.1:0-2946 GCA_036155355.1 Pseudomonadota bacterium | reverse complement strand
GAACGCCTTGCGCCGGGCGAGTGACGCGTAAGCGCGTTATTGCAGCTTGAGGCGGCGATAGGTCCTCGCCCTGCCCAGGGTGAGCATGATGAATTCGACCGATTTCGCGCGTGTCGGCATTCCCAGGCAGGAGAATGCGAGCGTGTGTGGACCGTCGCCCGCAAAGTCGGGAAACGGGTAGGCCAGTCTCGGGCATTCCTTGTGGTTGCTGCCACGAATCACGACAGCGTAGACCACATCGTTGCGATTGCTGTAGTCATGCGTGAAGGTGACCTCGCCGGTTACCACGCCGGGGCGGATCATGCGTGCCTTGAGGTCAAGAATTTCCGCGCCGCTTGCGGCCGCGGGGCAAAGCGCAAGCAGGCAAATGCCGAGAATGCCCGTTTTCGTCATGCCCCTTTTCATCATGCCCCTTTTCGTGGAGTGACGATTATGGTCCAGACGAGAGACGCCGGTCAATGACCGCCGAGGAGATCATCGAAACCCTGGGGCTTCAGCCCCATCCCGAAGGCGGGCATTTCCGCGAGATGTTCCGTGATCCCGCTGAAGCTGACGGCCGCAGCGCATCGACCGCGATCTACTACCTGTTGCGTTCCGGCGAGGTCTCGCACTGGCACCGCGTCGATGCCGCCGAGATCTGGCACCATTATGCCGGCGCCGCGCTTGAACTGCAGATGGCGCAAGGTGAGGGCCAGCCCGTCGAGCGTCATCTGCTCGGCATCGATCTCGCCGCCGGCGAGCGGCCGCAAATCGTCGTTCCGGCCAATGCCTGGCAAGGCGCGCGCAGTCTCGGCGCATGGACGCTGGTCGGCTGCACCGTGGCGCCGGGCTTCGAGTTCACCGGATTCGAACTGGCGCCGCCAGGCTGGACGCCCTGAAGAGCGCGATGAAGCCGAAAGCTTCTGGCCAGCCTCCGGTGCACTACCTATAGTTTGTCAAAGGGAATCGGAAGGCAGCTCCATGCGACCCCACGAGACCACCGGCATGACGGACAACGAGCGCGAGGCCGCGGCCCTGCTTGAACAGGCGCTCGCGAAGATCGCCCAGGGAACCGGTGCCCGACGGCGCGTGCGCCAGCACATCGAATCGGCGCTCAAATGCCTGCGCGATCCGCGTGAATCGATCCCGCCCTCCGAGCTCAACTCCGCCAATGACGGTTGACCTGGGCGCTGTCGGTGCAGCGATACGGCTTCCGCCGTTTCGCAGAACGCTGTATTCTTGTCCTCCTGCGGGCTGACGGAACCCGTGTAGCGGCCTGGCCGCATTTGGAGGGACCTGGAATGAGAAACCTGCCTTTCGCTTTTCTGGCGTTTGGCGTGTTGTGCGTGCTCGTCGGCATGGCCTACGGCATCCACATGGCCGCGCAGCAGGACTACACTACAGCACCGGCGCATGCCCATCTCAACCTGCTCGGCTTCGTGCTGAGCGCCATCTTCGCATTCTACTACCATCTGGTTCCCTCGGCACAGGGGCCGACGGGCTGGGCGCATTTCGTGATTCACGCCGTTGCGGTGGTGCTGATGTTCCCGGGCGTGATCATGGCAGACCTGGGACAAGGCGACGGGCTGGCCATTTTTTCTTCCCTGCTGGCAATCCTGGCGATGCTTGTCTTTGCCTGGATCCTGATCCGCAATCGGGTGCCGCAGGCTGCCGAGGCCTGATTGCGAAACGGCGTCCGGCGTACTGCCGCCGGAGCACAGCGGCAGCCAAGGAATTCGCCGACCGACGTCACCCTTTCGCGGTCGTCGGGTCGATAATTGTTGCAATCGGTGTGATCGTCGTGGCGGGGAAGCCGCTGATCTCCGCATGCCTGCGGATGGCGGCCTCATCGGTCGCCAGGTAGACGCAAAACGTCTTGTCCGCGGCGACATAGCTTTCGATCCACTGCACGTCCGGGGAAAGCCGGTCGAGCGCCTCGTTCGATTTCGCCGCCGCGCCGGCCAGTTCATCTGCCGCCGCCTTGCCGATCTGCGGGATGTCGCGTTCGATCACATATCGCTGCAGAACCATGTCCGTCTCCTGTTTCGCCGGGTTTGCCAAACGGCGCAGTTGCACCGCCGGCTTGCCGATCTGGCCATGGCGACAGGGGTGTCATCCAGTCCGGAATCTGGACCTCGGTGGTACAGCTTCTGTACTGGACGCCGGGTGCAAAGCATGTCCAAACTGACACTGCCTGAACCCGCTCTCCCCTCAACCCGCTCTCCAACGAGTTCCCGCAATGGCCCAGCCCGGTTACAAACAGTTCTGCCCCGTGGCGATGGCGTCCGAGGTGCTGTGCACGCGCTGGACCATGGTGCTGCTGCGCGAACTGGTCGCCGGCTCGTCCCGTTTCAACGACCTGCGCCGCGGCCTGCCCAGGATGTCACCGACCCTGCTGTCGCAACGGCTCAAGGAACTCGAGGCAGCCGGTATCGTCGAGCGGCGGGAGCTTGCTGCGGAACGGGGCGTATACGAATACTGTCTGACCGAAGCCGGGCGCGACCTGCGCGGTGTCGTGGAGGTGATCGGGAACTGGGGCCAGAAATGGGTGGAATCGCAGATTTCACTCAGGAATCTCGACCCGTCCCTGCTGATGTGGGACATGCACCGCAACCTCGATCCCGCACCCTTGCCCGACCGGCGCGTCGTGATCCAGTTCCTGTATCCCGAACTTCCGGTAGCCAGGCGCCACTGGTGGCTAGTCGTCGAGGAGACAGGGCGCGTGGAGTTGTGCTGGGCCGATCCCGGCTTCGAGATCGACCTCTACGTCTCCGTCGACCTTCGCACCATGACAGCGATCTGGATGGGGCTGCTCACCGTTGAGCAGGCGGCCGACAAGATGCAATTGACCGGTTCGCCGGTGATCGCGCGCGACATGCAGACATGGCTCGGACTCAGCCCCTTCGCCGGCACCCGCAAGCACGTGCCCTGAAGGCGCCGGCCGGCCGCTGACTCATTCCGCGGCTT
>JAYZVT010000162.1:0-9741 GCA_036155355.1 Pseudomonadota bacterium | reverse complement strand
GGAATGACCGTGAATCCTTTTTCCATAAGGTACTTCATGGCGAAGTAGCTGGGCCGGATCTGGTTCGGGCTGGCGCCAACCATGGCGATCACCTTGTGCGTCTTTAGGATTTCGCGGATGTAGTCATTAGAATAGTCGTCATGGGACATTGGGGGCGGGCCGTGCATCTACCTGTCGCCCCACTCCGGCTTGCGCTTGTCGAGAAAGGCCCCAATGCCTTCTTGCGAATCCCTGTGCAGCAGGTTTGTCACCATGACCTGTGCTGCGTGGTCATAGGCATCCTTCACCGGCAACTCCACCTGGCGGTAGAAGGCTTCTTTGCCGATGGCGACGACCTCGGAGGATTTTGACGCGATGGTCTCTGCGAATTTCATTGCTTCGGACAGAACCTGCTTCTTGGGGACGACGCGATTGACGAGACCCCATGCATTGGCATCCTTCGCATCGACCATTTCACCCAGCAAAAGCATTTCCATGATGCGCTTGCGAGGGACGTTCCGGCTGATTGCGACCATGGGCGTCGAGCAGAAGAGGCCGATATGGACGCCAGGGGTGCAGAACTTCGCCTCCTCGCTGGCAACGGCGAGATCGCAGCTCGCGACGAGCTGGCACCCTGCGGCCGTAGCTGTCTCCTCGACGGCTGCAACTACCGGCTTCGGGCAGGTCATGATGTCCTGCATCAGCTCCGCGCATTGCTTCATCACCTGCGCGAAATAGGCCTTGCCTCGGTCCCGGTCATTGCGATGCGCCGACATTTCCTTCATGTCGTGACCGGCACAGAAGATTGGCCCCTTCGCTGCCAGCACCACCGCACGGATCTGCTTCGACCGGCCTATGTCCGCCAGCGCCTCCGTCAGCGAGGCCATCAGTGCCTCCGACAGGCTGTTGCGCGCCTCGGGCCGGTTTAGCGTCAGCAATGCGATTGGCCCGCGATCCTCGCGCAGAAGGTCAACTCTGCCACCGGCCGATTTGCTCGATCTGTCTGCCATGAAGTGGATTCCGTATTTCAATGCGGGCGACACCTTATCCCAACGCCAGCGACAAATACACGTTGCTTCAATTCCCTTGACCAGCCGTGTCAGTCAAGGCAACTCCAGCCGGGACAGCGAGTTGTTCGGAGACATGCAGATGGCAAAGGCCAGTACGCCGAAGCTGGCGCTGAGCGCCAACGAACTCCAGGACTATATGGACGAGGTGTTTCCCGAGCGCCACGCACTGTGGCCTCCCACCCATATCGAGCATCTTGCGCCGCTTGAAGCGCGACTGCGCATGGAATTCGATCATCGCATCCTGCGTCCCGGCGGTACGGTCTCCGGGCCTGCCATGTTCAAGCTTGCCGATTACGGCCTCTACGTCGCCATCCTTGGCGTGATAGGCAAGGCGCCTCTTGCCGTGACGACCAGCCTGCATATCGATTTCCTGCGGCGTCCGCTCAAAAGCGACCTCCTGGCAGAAGTGAAATTGCTCAAGCTTGGCAGTCGACTTGCCATGGGAGAGGTGTCCCTCTATTCAGACGGCTCGCCGGAAATGGTAGCGCATGCCAGCGGAACATATTCGTTGCCACCCAAGGACGCGTCTTGAGGTAATATATTACCATAATTACAACAGTTTGTTTTTGTTGAAATAATTCTTGTCGGCACCGGTTGACTGCAGCACGCGCCGCCGCTAGAAGAACGCGGCTTTCAGACAGTCAGACACGGCGGCACCCGCCGCTGACGCAACCGGGGAGCGTGTGGCATCCCGGCGTTGGAGTGAACGATGAAGACCTATTCGGCAAAACCGAACGAAATCAACAAGAAGTGGATCGTGATCGACGCCAAGGGCGCGGTCGTTGGACGCCTTGCAGCGCTGATCGCAATGCGTCTGCGCGGCAAGCACAAGCCTGGTTACACGCCCCATGTGGACTGCGGCGACAATGTCATCGTGGTCAACGCGGACAAGGTCGTGCTGACCGGCAATAAGCGCAGGGACAAGGAATACTTCTGGCATACCGGCTATCCCGGCGGCATCAAGAGCCGGCAGGCCCACCAGATACTCGACGGGCGCTTTCCCGAGCGCGTCGTCCAGCTTGCCGTGCAGCGGATGATGCCGCGCAACAAGCTGGCCCGTCAGCAGATGCTCAATCTGAAAGTCTATGGTGGCGCCACTCATCCCCATGAGGCCCAGACCCCCGAGCCACTCGATATATCCGCCCTGAGCGGCAAGAACGTGAGGAGCGCGTAACCCGATGTCCGACACCGAAATCAAGTCGTTCGAGGATCTCGGCAAGTCAGGCGCAGATGCCGCCGCCGAAGCCGCGCCCGTTCACGTGCAGAAGCTCGACCGTCAGGGTCGTGCTTATGCCACCGGCAAGCGCAAGGACGCGGTCGCCCGCGTCTGGATCAAACCCGGACCCGGCAAGATCGTTATCAACGGCAAGGACTTTTCCGCATATTTCGCGCGGCCCGTGCTGCAAATGATCCTCAAGCAGCCTCTGGTCGTCGCCAACCGAACCGACCAGTATGATGTCGTCTGCACGGTGAGCGGCGGCGGCCTCTCCGGCCAGGCGGGCGCGGTGCGACACGGCCTGTCGAAGGCGCTGACCTACTATGAGCCGGAACTGCGCGGCCCGCTCAAGAAGGGCGGCTTCCTCACCCGCGATTCCCGCGTGGTGGAGCGCAAGAAGTATGGCCGCGCCAAGGCCCGCCGGAGCTTCCAGTTCTCCAAGCGCTAGAGCGCCAATCGCTATTGCAGTAATACGCGCCGGAGGGGTGGCACTGTCCACCCTCCGGCGTTTTCGTTCAGCGGCCCTTCTCGAAGGCCAGAATTCGCACCTGCCCGTAATCGCCGATCGCGGGCGGCAGCGCCTGCGAGAAAAACGTAGCCATGTGCGAATTGCGCACGAAGGGCTTCGCACCCCACAGCGCCGGGCAGAATACCCGGGAAATGAAATAATGTGTCGAGAGCTGGTTCGGCGCGAAGGTCCAGTCCTTGCGCTTCCACGGCTTCAGCTTCTTGTCGCTGAAGAAGTCATCCCTCAGATACAGGTTGTGGTGGGCGACGGGAATCGGCGTGAGATCGAATTCCGCACGTGCCGCGTTGATCCGCTCCAGCGGGGAGGTAAAGGCCTCCAGGAAGATCAGTCCACCGCCGGCGCGGACACTGCCCATGATGTGACCCAAGGCCGTCTTCTGGTCGCCGGCATCCATCAGATTGATGAGCACGCGCTGGCATACAAGGATGTCGAATGCCCCCGGCTTGGCAAAACCGCCGTCCCGGACATTGCCCGTCCTGACGCTCGCATTCTTCAGCTTGTCCTGGGCAATACGCTTTTCCGCAAGGCCACGAAGTTCGTTCGATAGCTCGATTCCGACAAACTTGTGTTTCGGGAAAGCCTTGGCCAGCAGCCCCAGCGTGTAGCCGTTGCCGCAGCCCACATCGGCGATCAGCGCAGGGCCGGACTTCCGGCGCGCCTTCAGCGCGCTGGCGACAAATGCGAGAATTGAGTCCGTCTCGGTGCGGCGGATGACTTCGTCCGCCATGGTGCTGCTGCTGGAAAGCCCGTCGCTGTGGGCCACGGCTGCATAATGCTCGGCAATGGCCGCGTCATAGTCTCGCCCCATGAGGTCTTCTCCCTTGATCTGCGAAAGGTGGTTTCAGGCGGGACGGGGCGTGCCGCCAGCGGCGCCTTTATTGAACAACTGGAGAGCCGGCACAAGCGCCACGTCAGCTTGCCAAATCGGTCCATTTTACATGGCAGCCATTTTCGGCTAAACGCGCGCACGCATTCGCAGTCCCGGGACTCACCATGGCTCGCGCAGACAAGATCAGGATCGGCGTTATCGGCGCTTCGGGCTACACCGGGGCCGACCTCGTGCGCCTGGCCGTCTGCCATCCGCGCATCGAGATCACGGCACTGGCCGCCAAGACCCATGCGGGCCAGTCCATGGCGTCTGTTTTCCCCCATCTGGGACTGACGACGCTGCCGGACCTGGTTGACTCCGATGCCGTTGACTGGAGCCGGATCGACGCCGCCTTTTGCGGTCTGCCGCACGCGACCGCCCATGAGATCATTGCCACGCTGCCGCAATCGGTCAAGGTGATCGACATGTCCGCGGACTTCCGCCTGCGCGATCCGGCCGTCTATGCGAAGTGGTATGGCGGGGAGCACAAGGCGCAGGCGCTCCTCAAGCAGGCCGTCTACGGTCTGACCGAGCACTACGCCGATGCCATCGCCAAGGCGCGGCTCGTCGCCTGTCCCGGGTGCTATCCGACGGCGGCGCTGCTGGCTCTGATACCGCCTGTGGCCGAAGGCGCCGTTGATCCTGCCGACATCATCATCGACGCCAAGTCCGGCGTCTCGGGCGCTGGCCGGTCGCTCAAGCAGAACACCTTGTTTTCGGAAGCAGGCGAAGGGCTTTCACCCTATGCAGTCGCCAGTCACCGTCACGCACCCGAAATCGAGCAGGAATTGTCGAGGGCGGCCAAACAGGAGATTGTCGTCAACTTCACGCCCCATCTCATTCCCATGAGCCGTGGCGAACTGGTCACCTGCTATCTACGACTGAAAGGCAAGACGACAGCAGACGACTTGCGCGCGCTGCTCCAGGCCCGCTATGCGAAAGCCCGTTTCGTCCGCGTAGCGGCGAAGGGTGTCGTTCCGGCCACGCAGACGGTTCGTGGATCGAACTATTGCCAGATCGGCGTTTTCGCCGACCGCGTGCCCGGCCGGGTCATCGTCGTCTCGACGCTCGACAACTTGGTCAAGGGGTCGGCCGGCCAGGCCATTCAGAATTTCAACCTGATGATGGGGCTGCCCGAGGATATGGGCCTCGAGCAATTGCCGCTGTTCCCCTGAGCGCGCGCGGCGGCACTCAGGCCGTGCGTTGCCTGACATAGGAACCCGGCGCGTCCTCGATAGCCTTGAGCGGTCCTGAACCCGGGACGCGTTCCGACGCGGCAATGCGGCTGCCAGAACGTTCGGCGAGCCACCCACTCCAGTCCGGCCACCACGATCCGGCCTTCTCTTCGGCAGCCTCGATCCAGCTGGCCAGCGTGTTCGCCGTTTTGTCGTTGATCCAATGCTGATACTTGGTCTTCTCCGGCGGATTGACCACGCCGGCGATGTGGCCTGATCCCGCAAGCACGAAGCGGACAGGACCGCCAAACAGCTTGGAGCCAATGAAAACCGATTCCGCCGGGGCAATATGGTCCTCTCGGGTCGCCAGTTCGTAGATCGGAATGTCTACCTTCTTCAGGTCGAGCTTCTTGTCACCGAGCGTCAGCTCGCCCTTGGCCAGCCGGTTGTTGTGGTAGAACTCTCGCAGATAGAAGGAGTGGTTGGCGGCCGGCATCCGCGTGGAATCCGAGTTCCAGTAGAGCAGGTCGAAGGGGAAGGGCTGTTTGCCCAGCATGTAGTTGTTGACCACATAGGGCCAGATCAGGTCGCGAGGGCGGAGCATATTGAACACCGTCGCCATGCGTGAGCCATCCAGATAGCCCCGCTCCGACATCATTTCTTCCAACGCCTTCAACTGCGCATCGTCGATGAAGACGAGCAGATCGCCTGCCTTGGAGAAATCCACCTGTGCGGCGAGAAAGGTCGCCGACTTGATGCGATCGTCGCCCGTGGCAGCCATGTAGGCGAGCGTCGAGGCGAGCAGCGTGCCACCGACGCAGTAGCCGAGTGCGTTGACACGGCGTTTGCCCGCCGCCTTGCCCGCGGCTTCTACCGCAGCAAGGATGCCTTCGCGCATGTAATCCTCGAATGTTTTTGCCGCCAGCCGTTCGTCAGGGTTGACCCACGACACCACGAACACCGTGAAACCCTGATCGACCACCCATTTGATGAACGACTTCTGCGGTACGAGATCGAGGATGTAGAACTTGTTGATCCATGGCGGCACGATGAGCAGGGGCCGCTTGTGAACTGTCTCTGTCGTCGGTGCGTATTGAATCAACTGGATGATGTCGTTCTGGAAGATCACCTTGCCCGGCGTCACCGCCAGGTTCTTGCCGATCTCGAACGCGGCCAGGTCGGTCTGACGGATCTTCAGGATGTCCTTCGACTGCTTGATGTCGTCAGCGAGCATGGAGAGCCCCTTGACGAGGTTCTCGCCGTTGGAGGCCAGCGTCTCGCGCATCACTTCCGGATTGGTGAGGGGGAAGTTCGACGGCGAGAGCGCGCTGGCCAGCTGCTCCACGTAGAAGCGCGCCTTCTGGCGCGTCCGATCGTCGAGGCCCTCGGTCTCGTCCACCATCTTTTCGAGCCAACTGGCGGACAGCAGATAGGCCTGTTTCCAGAAATCGAAATAGGGCTTGCCCTTCCAGTCTGGGTCCTTGAAGCGCGCGTCGCCAGCTTGTGGCTCGGCGACCGGATCGACCTCTTCCTTGCCGAGGAATCGCCGCATGGAGCGGCCCCAGAGGTCCATGTAGTCTTTGACCAGCCCCGTCTGGGCCTGCATGAACCTGGACGGGTCCTCCGCCCATTTCTTGGCCACTTCGCCCATGATCTTGACGGCTTCGCCCACCTCGCCGATGCCGCTGTAGGGGCCGGCCTTTGCGCCGCCCTTATCGGCGAGACCGCCGATGACCTTGGTGCCTTCCTCGAACAGCCTGACCATGTTGCGCGCGAGCGCCTGCGGGTCGCCTATGCGGTAGGCGCTGTCATTCTGGTCCTTGTTGCCGTCCCCGCCGGAGGATTTCTTTTGCATCGTCACGCTCCTGCCGTCCTTCACTGACATTTAACACCCGCATGGAGATAATTCCATTTCACAGGAAAACTGTTGAAGATTTGATGGTCAGGCCGTTTGGCGGAAGCGGCGATTGTGCTATGCAGCAAGTATTCTGAGTAGGGGGTCCCCGAAGGGCAGAAGGCCCGGCTTTGGGGAGTGTCGGAATGGGATTTCACGCAAAACGGCGTGTTTTTGGCGTGGCGGCCGCGGCGGTATTGACGCTGGCGCTGGGGGGCTGCGCGGCCACCGAATCGTTGCCTTACCCCAATCTCGGTGCGGTCAAGCGGATCAAGGAGCGGATCCTCTCCAAGGAGGAGCAGGACGCCCAGATCAAGGAAATGGCCGAGGACGAAAAGTCCCATAAGGACAAGGCTATCCGAGAGATCGAGCGGCGCTGACGGCGCCCGGTCGCCGGGTCGCACATTCACGGACAATTGCAGGGTACTTCCGGCCTCTTGAAGCGAGGCTGCTTTTCGGGCTTATGTCCCGCTGGGATTATGGCTGCGGACCCGGGTTCCGCCTCGCGACAGAGAGACTCTCCGTGCCAAACGAATTTCACAGGATCCGGCGGCTTCCGCCCTACGTCTTCGAGGGTGTCAACAAGCTCAAGGCCCAGGCCAGGGCGCGCGGCGAGGACATCATCGACTTTGGCATGGGCAACCCGGACATGCCCACGCCCCAGCATATCGTCGACAAGCTGGTGGAGACGGTCCAGAAGCCCCGCACCAACCGCTATTCGGCCTCACGTGGAATTCCAGGACTGCGGCGTGCGCAGGCCGCCTATTACGAGCGCCGCTTCGGCGTCCGCCTCAATCCCGAAACCCAGGTCGTGGCCACGCTTGGGTCGAAGGAAGGGTTCGCCAACATGGCCCAGGCCATCACCGCCCCTGGCGACGTGATCCTGGTGCCTAACCCCACATACCCGATCCACGAATTCGGCTTCATCATGTCAGGCGGCGTCATCCGCCATCTGCCGGCAGGAACCGACGGCGAGTTCATGGCCCGCCTCGACCGCGCCATGAAGCACTCGATACCCAAACCGATTGCGCTGGTGCTGAGCTTCCCCTCCAATCCGACCGCGCAGGTCGCCGACCTCGACTTCTACAGCGAGGTTGTCACCTATGCAAAACGCAACGAGCTGATACTGCTGTCCGACGTCGCCTATGCAGAAATCTACTTCGACGTGCCGCCGCCGCCGTCCATCCTGCAGGTCCCTGGCGCTATCGACATTGCCGTGGAATTCACATCTCTGAGCAAGACCTACGCGATGCCGGGATGGCGCATTGGCTTTGCGGTTGGCAACGAGCGTCTGATTGCCGCGCTCTCGCGCGTGAAGTCCTACCTCGACTATGGCGCATTCACGCCCGTGCAGGTCGCCGCCGCCGCCGCACTCAACGGCCCGCAGGAATGCGTGGAGGAAATCCGCAATATCTATCGCAGCCGCCGCGACTGCCTGGTGGATTCCATGACCCGTGCCGGCTGGCCCATTCCCGCGCCGCCGGCGACCATGTTCGCCTGGGCCCCCATTCCCGAGACATATCGGGACCTCGGATCGTTGGAGTTCTCCAAGCTGCTGCTCGAGAAAGCCGGAGTCGCCGTTTCTCCCGGCGTCGGATTCGGAGAACATGGCGAGGGATACGTCCGTTTCGGACTTGTGGAAAACGAGCACCGTATTCGTCAGGCGGCGCGCAGCATCAAGAAATTCCTGTCGGAATCTCCAGATACAATGCACAACGTCATTCCCATCGCCTCGACGCGCAACCGAAAGCACTGATCCGGGCCAATGAGCGAACCATTGCGACTGGGACTCGCCGGCCTCGGCACGGTCGGATCGGGTGTCCTTCATATTCTGGAAAGGCACGGTCCGGACCTGGCTGCGCTCACCGGCCGCGCGCTGCAAGTCACGTCCGTCAGCGCGCGCGAACGCGGCAAGAACCGCGACATCGACATCTCGTCCTATCGCTGGTTCGACAACCCAGTTGAGATGGCCTCGAGCGGCGACATCGATGTCTTCGTCGAACTCATCGGCGGGGAGGCCGATCCGGCCAAGGCCGCTGTGACCGCAGCCCTGAAGGCCCGCAAGCATGTAGTCACCGCCAACAAGGCGCTGCTGGCGCATTCGGGCATCGCTCTTGCCCGCCATGCCGAGAAAAATGGCGTGTCGCTGAATTTCGAGGCGGCGGTCGCCGGTGGCATCCCCATCGTCAAAACCATGCGCGAAAGTCTGCTGGGCAATTCGGTGAGCCGCGTCTATGGGATTCTCAACGGCACCTGCAACTACATCCTGACCCGCATGGAGCGTGAGGGCCGCGCTTTCGCTGACGTGCTCGCCGACGCCCAGAAGGCCGGATACGCCGAGGCCGACCCCACCTTTGATATCGGCGGCCACGACACGGCCCACAAACTGGCCCTGCTAACAACCCTCGCATTCGGCGTGGAGACCTCATTCGACTCCATCTACCTGGAAGGCATCGAGTCGATTTCTCCGGCCGATATCGAGGCGGCTGACGAACTGGGCTACCGCATAAAACTGCTGGGCGTTGCTATGCGCACCGACAGCGGTATCGAGCAGCGCGTGCATCCCGCCATGGTGCCAAAGCACAGCGCGCTTGCCGAAGTGGACGGAGTGAAGAATTGCGTCGCCGTCGACGGCGACTTCGTCGGTGACGTCATGCTCGTGGGTAAGGGAGCGGGTAGCGGTCCGACAGCATCGTCGGTCATCAGCGATATCGTGGACATCGTCCGCGGCTCGATTCTACCGCCGTTCATCCGGCCCGCGAGAAATCTCAAGCCCTATCGAAAGGCGCGCATGCGAGCCCATGAAGGTGGGTACTACATCCGGCTTGCCGTTACCGACAAGCCCGGCTCCTTCGCGGCCATCGCGCATCGCATGGCAGAGCAGGAGATCTCGCTCAAGAGTATTGTCCAGCGCCCACCCGCGGGGCGCGAGGGCATGGAAGACATGGTTGAATCCGCATTGGCTATGCCGGTCGTCATGATTACTCACGAGACCACAGAACAGGCCATT
>JAYZVT010000161.1:0-2614 GCA_036155355.1 Pseudomonadota bacterium | reverse complement strand
CTTCGCACAGCACGCAGCCATGGATGGCGCCCGCCTTCAGGTAAAGCGACGGCGCGGTGTTGATCTTTTTCTGCAGCGCGTAGAGCCAGGAGGTGTGGATACGCGCCCTCTTGTCCAGTTTGATACTGTCGAATTCGTCCATCAGGTCGCCGAACACGGTCCCTTGCGCGCAGCCGGAGGTGCGCGTCTTCTTCTTCAGCTTTTCCTCGTAATTGGTCTTGCGCTTCGTGCGCACGACGACCGTCTCGATGTCTTCCTCATATTCGATGGCCGTAATCTCGTCGTCGGCCTTGAGCATGTTCTGGTTGAGCAGATATCCAACCGCCAGCAGGTCTGGATGGTCGCCGATCGTCATCATGGTGACGATCTCCTGGGCATTGAGGAACAGCGTCAGCGGACGCTCGGTCACGACCGACGTCTCGATGACCTGTCCATCCTGGTCGCGCCCGGTCACAGACACCGAAAGTCTCGGATTTTCAGGGTCCGGAGAGACGGAAAATTCCTTCACCGCACGTATCCTTGGCTGGTCCCGGTGCTCTGTCCCGGGCTTTGGGGCGGAGTAAAGACCCGCAGACCGGCCCGTGCAAGCCGTGATTGGTCAAGCCCTGGCGGGGCAGTTTTTCGGGAACGGCGGCCATTTACCGGTGTTACCGGGGTGAACACAGGCGGACAGGATGTGGGACCCGATCACATGACCGACGCAACGGCGCCGCAAGCCCTTGAAACAGGCCGCGCAGGCGGCGATTCACCATTTGCACGAAATACCGGCCAGTTCATCACTCGCCTGTGGTCCGCTCTTGTCGCCATGATGTCCTCTCTCCGGCATTTGCCGCGCCAAATCCGGCAATTGCCCGCGCGCCGCAAGCTGCTCTACGGCGCAACGGCCGGTGTCCTTGCGTTGCTGCTCGTAGCCTTCACCATTCTCAGCGTTCGATTGCCGCTGTCGCGCGCGCTGGATCCGCTGCCCGAGCCCGCTTTCACCTTCATCAGCGCCGATGGCATCGAGTTCGCGCGGCGCGGCGCGCTCAAGTCCACTCCCGTTACCGTCGGCGAATTGCCGCCGCATGTGATCGGCGCGCTGTTGTCCATGGAGGACCGCCGCTTCTACTACCACTTCGGCATCGACCCCGTCGGCGTCGCCCGCGCCACCTGGCGCAACATGACCTCCGGCGAGATCGAGCAGGGCGGCAGCACCATCACGCAGCAGCTCGCCAAGTTCACTTTTCTCAGCAGCGAGCAAACCTTCCGCCGCAAGTGGCAGGAGGCGCTCATATCTGTCTGGCTCGAACTCAATCTCACCAAGGACGAAATTCTCGAGCGCTATCTTAGCAGCGCCTATTTCGGTGACGGCGTCTATGGCCTGCGCGCCGCGGCCCGGCACTACTTCGAGAAGCCGGTTACGGAACTGACGGTGGCGGAGTCCGCCATGCTGGTCGGCATGCTCAAGGCGCCGTCGCGGCTGACGCCGACGCGCAACCTCAAGGGCGCGCAGGAACGCGCCGCGCTGGTGATCGACGCCATGGTCGATGAGGGCAAGCTGGACGCGGCAACCGCGAAGGACATCAAGCCTGCCCGTCCCGCCGCCGCCCGCTCGCAGCCGCGCATCGGCTCCTGGTTCGCCGACTGGCTCGTCGACAGCCCGCTGCAGGAGACCGCCGCCGCCTATGGCGAAGTGAAGGTGCGCACCACCCTCGACACGCGTTTGCAGAAGATTGCAGAGCAGACGGTTGCCTCCATACTCGGCAAGCAGGGCGCGGCCATGGGCGCAAGTCAGGCCGCGCTCGTCGCCATGCGCCCCGACGGCAGCGTCGTCGCCATGGTCGGTGGCCGTGACTATGGCGAGAGCCAGTACAACCGCGCCGCGCAGGCGCAGCGGCAGCCCGGTTCGGCCTTCAAGTTTTTCGTCTATCTCGCGGCATTCCGCGACGGCGCCACGCCCTACACGCCTGTCGTGGATGAGGACATATCCGTCGAAGGCTGGAGGCCGCAGAATTACGACCGCCGCCATTATGGCCAGATGTCCTTCGAACAAGCCTTCGCCACGTCCAACAACACCGCCGCTGTGGTCGTGTCCGAGGTGACCGGCCGCGACAAGGTGATCCGCGCCGCGCGCGACCTCGGCATTTCCACCGAGCTGCGCAATTCACCGAGCCTTGCGCTGGGCGCATCCGAAGTGTCGCTGCTCGAGCTCACTGCCGCCTATGCCGCCGTCGCCGCAGGGCGCTATCCGGTCAGGCCGACAGGCATCAGCGACCGCCCTTGGCAGACCCAGCGTTCCATGCCTGAAACCGAGGCTATGCGCGCGCTTCTGCGCGGCGTGGTCTCCCACGGTACCGGCCGTGGTGCGCGCCTGGGGGTCGCGACCTACGGCAAGACCGGTACCAGCCAGGACTACAAGGATGCCTGGTTTGTCGGCTATGCGGGTGATCTCGTCGTCGGCGTCTGGGTCGGTAACGACGACAGCAAACCGATGAAAGGTGTCACCGGCGGCAGCCTGCCGGCGTCCATCTGGCGCAACTACATGGCCAGCGTGCTCAAGAGCGAGCCGCAGGCCATTGCCGGACTGGAACAGCCTGCTCCCCCAGCCGAGCCCGAGCGTGCGCGTCAAGGCGGC
>JAYZVT010000160.1:0-7692 GCA_036155355.1 Pseudomonadota bacterium | reverse complement strand
ATCGCCGCGCCAAGGCGTCCGGCGGCTTTCCCGGACAAGCGGAAGGGACGAATAGACTTCTCCGGCGTAACCTTCGCCTATCCCTCGCGGCCCGGCATCAAGGCGCTCGACCGCGTCGCCTTCAAGGTGCGTCCCGGCGAGACGGTTGCCATTGTCGGCCCCTCGGGGAGCGGCAAGTCCACAATCTTCAACCTGCTGTTGCGCTTCTACGATCCGGGCAAGGGCAGCGTGACGGTCGATGGCGTCGATGTGTCGAAGGCTGATCCGCGCGAGCTGCGCCGCGGTATGGCGCTGGTGCCGCAGGACACTGTGATCTTCGACGACACGGCGGGCGAGAACATCCGCTATGGCGCGCCGGAGGCAAGCGACGCCGAGGTGCAGGCGGCGGCGGAGGCGGCGCTCGCCCATGACTTTATCAGGGCGATGCCAAAAGGCTACGCCACCATGCTTGGGGAAAGAGGCGTCACGCTTTCGGGCGGGCAGCGGCAGCGTATCGCCATTGCCCGCGCAATCCTGCGCGATGCGCCGGTACTACTGCTGGACGAGGCAACCAGTGCGCTCGATTCCGAAAGCGAGAACATGGTGCGCCGCGCCCTGGACAAGGTGATGGCGGGACGCACGACCCTGGTCATTGCCCACCGCCTATCGACGGTGAAGAAGGCCGATCGCATCCTCGTGCTGAAGGATGGACGCATCGTCGAGCAGGGCACCCACGCGTCGCTGGTGAAGAAGAAGCGCGGCGTGTATGCGCGGCTGGCGGAACTGCAATTCGCCGCCGACGCGGTGGTCTGATCGCTAGCGCTCGGTGAGCTTCAGCTCGATGCGGCGATTGCGGCGCAGCGCGGCATCATCATTGCCGCTGGCCAGCGGCTGATGTTCGCCAAAACCGGCCGCGACCAGATGTCTGGGCGACACACCCTGGTCGATCAAACGCTTTACCACTGCGATGGCGCGGGCCGATGACAGTTCCCAGTTGGAGGGAAACTCGACGCGGTTGATCGGGCGGTTGTCGGTATGCCCGTCCACGCGCAGCACCCAGGCGATGTCGCCCGGTATCTGCTTTTCGAGTTGCCGGATCGCCTGCCCCAGCTTGTCGATCTCGACGAGGCCGCCCTGGTTGATTTCCGCCGAGCCGCTGTCGAACAGCACTTCTGCCTGGAAGACAAAGCGGTCGCCGACGATCTGGATGTCGTCGCGTGCGCCCAGCACCTCGCGGAGCTGACCGAAGAAATCGGACCGGTAGCGGGAGAGTTCCTGCACCTTCTTTGCGAGCGCGATATTGAGCCGCTTGCCCAGGTCGGAAATCTTGGTCTGGCTCTCCTTCTCGCGCTTCTCCGTCGCCTCGAGCGCCTCTTCCAGCGCGGCGATCTGGCGGCGCAGGGCGGCGAGCTGCTGATTCAGCAGTTCCACGCGGGCGAGGGCCTCCGCTCCGATCTTCACCTGCTCGTCCAGCTTCGTCGCCAGCGAGGACGCGCGGCCCTCGGCTTCCGCTGTGCGACCCTTCTCAGATTCGATGGAACCGCGCAGCTTGCGGCTTTCTTCCTTGGAGTTGTCGAGGGTGACGGAGAGCGTGGATACGCTGTCCTCGAGCGAGCGCTTGCCGGAACGCTCAAGCGCCAGCAATTCGGTCAGCTGGGCGATCTGCTTGTTAAGGATGGCGAGCGCATTGTCCTTGCCGGACGATTCTTGGGTGACGAAATACTGAACCAGCATGAACAGGGAGAGCAGGAAGGTCACCACCAGAAGCAGGGTGGCCATGGCGTCCACATAACCTGGCCAGAAATCGGTGACGGCGCCGCGCCGGCGCAGGCGGGCGTGACTCATTTGTCCTTGCCCTTGTCGGTGATGCGGGAGGGCACGCGGGCGCTGTCGGAAATCCGCTTGAGCACCTTGGCCAGCTCCTGCTGTTGTTGCGCTTGCTCATCCGCCCATTCGCGCACGACCGCCTGTTCGGCGCGCATCTGGTCGATCAGCTTCTCCACGCCCTTGGCGAGGTCGCGGACGGCGGCGGTCGAGTTGTCGTTGAGGACGCCCTTCTCGATGCGGCCGCCCAGCTCGATGATGGCACGCTGCATGTCGAGCAGGGCGAGGCGGACTTGCGGCTGGCCGCCGGTGGAGATGGTCTCGCCGAGCTGCAACTCGGTGATGCCGGAGAGCCAGTCTTCCAGTTCGTTGTAGAAGCGGTTCTGCGCCTGACCGGCCTGGAGGTCGAGAAAGCCGAGAACCAGCGATCCGGCGAGGCCGAACAGCGAGGACGAGAAGGCGGTGCCCATGCCTTTCAGCGGCGCCTCGAGGCCGGACTTCAGCTCTTCGAAGATGACGACGCTGTCGCTGGCGCCAGAGTTCAGAGACCCGATGGTTGTGCCAATGGAAGAAATGGTCTCGAGCAAACCCCAGAAGGTGCCAAGCAGGCCGAGAAAGATCAGCAGGCCGACCAGATAGCGCGACAGGTCGCGCGCCTCGTCGAGGCGCGTACCGATGGAGTCGAGGATTGAGCGCATCGACAGCGTGGACAGTGAGAGATGGCCGGTGCGGTCGCGCAGCATGGTCGCCATAGGGGCAAGGAGTACAGGCGGACTCTTGCTCTCGATACCCGGATCGGCGACGCGGAAATCGTTGACCCAGCGGATCTCACGGAACAGCAGCAGCACCTGGCGGAAGGAATAGGCGATGCCGATGACCAGGACGCCGACGATGAGGCCATTGAGGCCCGGGTTGGTCATGAAGGCGGAGACAATCTGCTGGTGGAGAATGACGCAGACGAAGGCGACGATGGCCAGGAACAGCAGCATGTTGCGCAGGAAGCGCAGCGGCCGGGTCAGGGTGGTGTGAAAAGTCTTTGTCGCCATAACTGAAAAACACCCACGCAGAAGCGCCGTTCCCGCCAGACCGGACCTTAGCCCATTAGTTTGACACGAAAAACGGCGACTTCGTGCCGCGAGCGAACAAATTTAGCTCAGGCAGTGGCCGGACATTCCTTCAGCGTGTCCCGGATGGCGCGCTGTATCTGCTCGTTGCCGGCAATGATCCCGCCGGATTGCAACATGGTCTGGCCGCCGTCGGTGTCGCTGACGAAGCCGCCCGCCTCGCGCACGATGACGATGCCGGCGGCAAGGTCCCAGGACTGTAGGCTGTGTTCCCAGTAGCCGTCGAAGCGGCCGGCGGCGACCCAGGCAAGATCGAGGGCGGCGGAGCCGGTGCGGCGGATGCCGGCGACGCGGCCCATCATGTGGCCGCATTCGGCGAGGAAGCGCTGATGGCCCGGCTTGCCGCGATGCGGAATACCCGTGGTCAGAATGCAATCGTCGAGGCGAGTGCGGGCGGCAACACGGATGCGGCGGTCATCGAGGAAGGCGCCCTTGCCGCGCTCGGCAATAAACGTCTCGCCAGTCGCGGGTGCATGGATCAGCCCGGCGATCAGCTCGCCCTCACGCTGGAGGCCGATGGAGATGCAGAAATGCGGCATCCCGTGAAGGAAATTGGTGGTGCCGTCGAGCGGGTCCACGAACCAGCAGTGGGACTTGTCCGTGCCATCGACAACGCCGCGCTCCTCCATGACGAAGCCGTAGCCCGGACGGGCGCGGCTCAGTTCCGCATGGATGATGTCCTCGGCGCGATGGTCGGCGGCGGAGACAAAGTTGGCAGGGCCCTTTACCGAGACCTGCAGGTTGGCGACCTCGCCGAAGTCGCGCGCGAGCGAGCGCCCGGCCTTGCGGGCGGCGCCGAGCATGACATTCATGAGGGCCGATGTCTGCATGTGGGGCCGCCGCTTGCTCTACTCCGCCCGGCGGATGTAGGTCAGCTCGTTGGTATCGACGACAATGGTCTCGCCGGTGGAGATGAAGGGAGGCACCATAACGCGCGCGCCATTCTCCAGCATGGCGGGTTTGTAGGACGAAGCCGCCGTCTGACCCTTGACCACCGGGTCGGCCTCGGTGACGCGCAGCGATACCTGGTCGGGCAGGTTGATGCCGATGGGGCGCCCCTCGTGGCTCTCCACCGTGACCTGCATTCCGTCCTGCAGGAACACCGCGCGCTCGCCGACGAAGTCCTCGGCCAGCTCGATCTGCTCATAAGTGTCGGTGTCCATGAACACCAGCATCTCGCCCTGGCGATAGAGGAACTGGTAGTCCTTTTGCTCCAGGCGGACGCGCTCGACCGTCTCGGAGGAGCGGAAACGCTCGTTCAGCTTGGTGCCGTCGATCAGGTTCTTGAGTTCCACCTGGTTGAAGGCGCCGCCCTTGCCGGGTTTCACCGCCTGCGTTTTCACCGCGACCCACAGTCCGTCCTTGTGCAGGACCACGTTGCCGGGGCGGATTTCGTTGCCGTTGATTTTCATGGATTTGTTCTGGAACCGATGTCTTTTTCAGGACCGCCGACAACCGACGGTCTCTTGCCCGCGAGGGAATAGATCATGTGGGCAGCGGTAGCAATACGCCGCTGGCGGGCTCTCAGCGAGGACGGGTGAGGGGGACGAACTCGCCGGCCTGCTTTTCCGCCAGCTTGCGCTCGTCCTCGGTCAGCGTGGCCAGCGTCAGGTCGAGGTGAAAATCGCTGATGCCTGCATCGCGCGCCAGCAGGTGCCACTTGGCGGCGGTAACAAGGTTTTTCTCCACGCCGAGGCCACCCGCGTACAGCCGCGCCAGGCGGTTCTGGGCGACGGGGTTTCCCTTGCCTGCGGCAGATTCAAGCAGGACGGCGGCTTCCTTTTCGTTCCGGGCTACGCCCCGGCCCTTGAACAGCATGATCGCATATTCGAGTTCGGCGGCAGCAAGGCCGGACGCCGCAGCCTTGCCGGTCCACTCCGCGGCCTTGACCTCGTCCTGGGGCACGCCCCGGCCCTCGGCATAGAGCGCCCCGAGGTCGTATTGCGCCTCCGAATGGCCCTTGCTGGCGGCGGACTGGAGCAGGCCGGCGGCCTTTTTCAGATCAGGCTCCTTGCCGCCGCCGTCAAAGGCGATGAGCGCGAGATTGTATTCCGCCTCGGCCAGACCCTGGGCGGCTGCCTTCTCGAACAGCCCGGCGGCCTTGCCATAGTCCTTCTTCACGCCTTCGCCGCGCGAATATTGCAAGCCGAGGGAGAACTGCGCGTTGGCGTCGCCCTTCGCTGCGGCCTTGCCATAGGCATCGGCGGCCTTGGCCATGTCGCGCTTGACGCCAAGACCGAGCGAGTACATTTCCCCGATCAATGTATTGGCCGCGGCGTCGCCCTTTGCGGCCGCCGCCGTCGCCAGCTTCATCGCCTCCACATATTCGCCACGGGTGTAGGCGGCATATGCGGCGTCATCGGCCCGCGCCGGCAGCGGCGCGAGCGCAAGCAGGGCGCAGAGGAAAATACGGATCATGCGGCGCTCCGCGACAGGTCGATCGCGGCGTTGAATGCCGCGACGGCCGTGGCTGGATCACTCGACCACAGGGCCGGTCCCGCAGAGACGAAGTCGGCCCCGGCCTGCGCAAACATCCTCGCCTCCGCTGGGGAAGCGACGTTCCAGGCGATGCAGGGGACCACAACAAGGTCGGACCACCATCTGATGATTTCAGTGGCCCTGTCGGCGTTGCCGCCGGAGAATGCGATGTAGTCCGCGCCCTTTTCGCCGAAGGTAAGCGCGTCGTGACGGGACAGGCCGCAATCGATGCCAATGATCGCGGACGGCCCAAGCAAGGCGCGCGCCCGGGAAAAGGCTTTCGCATCGGCGCCGATATGCGAGCCATCGGCGCCAAGCGACTTGGCCGCCTCGAGGTCGCCGGCGATCAGCACGGCGACGCCGCGCTCCTGCGCAGCCGAAACGCAATGACGGATCGCATCGCGGTCAGCAGGCGTGGGGGCCGGGAGCACCAGCGACGCCACGTCTTCCGCATCAAGTGCCGCCTCGAGCCGCGCGGCAAAGTCCTTGCCCAGCGCATCGGGTGCGGCAAGGCACAGGCGGCATTCGGTCTGTGTTTCGGTCAATTCGCGTTCCTGCATCCGGCGTTAGGCCGCCGGTCCATCATTGGCTGCGATTGCGGCGGGATCGCGAGGGCGGAGGCTCAGGCCGCCTTTTCGAGGCCAGACTGCCACTTGCCAAGCGCCGCCAGCGAGTTCATGCGCGCACGGTGGGTGAAGGCCGCCTGCGCCTTGGCAACGTTGCCGGCCTTGCCGCTCCATGCCTTCTGGGGCGCAGCCTGCAATGCCCGGCCATATGAGAAGGTCAGCTTCCAGGGCAGGCCGCTCATGGCGTTCATGGCCGAGAGATGCGCGGTGGCGTCTTCATCGGACTGGCCGCCGGACAGGAAGGCAATTCCCGGAACAGCGGCGGGCACGCAGGCGCGCAGCAGCTTCACGGTCTTCTCCGCCACCTCGTCAACGCCCGCCTGCTTCTTGCTCTTCTTGCCGGCGACGACCATGTTCGGCTTGAGCACCATGCCTTCGAGCCTGACGTTCTGGTAGTACAGTTCCTGGAACGTCTCCTTCAGCACGAATTGCGTCACCTCGTAGCAGGTGTCGATGTCGTGATCGCCGTCCATCAGCACTTCAGGCTCAACGATCGGGACGATGCCCTCTTCCTGGCAGAGCGCGGCGTAGCGCGCGAGCGCATGGCCGTTGGCGCGGATGCAGGCATAGCTCGGCATGCGCGCGCCGATGTCGTAGACGCCGCGCCACTTAGCGAATTTCGCGCCGAGGCCGCGATACTCGATGAGACGCTCGCGCAGACCGTCGAGGCCTTCCGTCACCTTCTCGCCGGGGCATAGCGCCAGCGGCTTGGCGCCGGTGTCCACCTTGATGCCCGGCAGGCAACCGGCGTCGGCGATCACCTTGACCAGCGGCGTACCATCCTTGCCCTTCTGGCGGATGGTCTCGTCGTAGAGGATGACGCCGGAGATGTACTTGCTCATGGCGTCGGTGGAGCGGAACAGCAGCTCGCGGTAGTCGCGCCGGTTGTCTTCCGTCGAGGGGACGCCGATGGCGTCGAAGCGGCTCTTGATCGTACCCGAGCTTTCGTCGGCTGCAAGGATGCCCTTGCCTTCCGCCACCATGGCCTCAGCGATCTTGTCCAGTTCCGCGCTCATGTCCCGCTCCCTTCGGTCTCCGCACCGGGCAGAATAGCCCCGCTTTTGAGGGGAGTCCTAGCCTGACGGCGCGCGGCGTCAAGAGGGGAGTGGCGTGATCCTTACCGGCGCGCTTCAGGACTTGCGAAGCACTTCCAGTCCCGGAAGGACCTTTCCTTCCATCCATTCGAGGAAAGCGCCGCCGGCGGTGGACACGTAGCTGAAATCGCCGGTCACGCCTGCCGCGTTCAGCGCCGCCACGGTATCGCCGCCGCCGGCGATGGTCAGCAGCCTGCCTTCCTTGGTCAGTTTCGCTGCGGCTCGGGCCACGGCATTGGTACCGGCATCGAACGGCTTCAGCTCGAAGGCGCCGAAGGGGCCGTTCCAGACCAGCGTGCGGCAGCGCCGCAGGCAAGAAATCACGTAGTCCGCGCTCTTGGGGCCGATATCGAGGATCATCTCGCCGTCGCCCACATCGCTGGCGGGAGCCGCGCGGGAAGCCGCATTGGCCTTGAACTCCTTCGCCAGCACCACGTCGATGGGAAGCACGATCTCGCGGCCGATGCCCGCGGCCTTTTCCAGTATGCCCGCTGCGGTGCCGAGCAGGTCCGGCTCGATAAGGGACTCGCCGACCTGGCGGCCCTGCGCGGCGAGGAAGGTGTTGGC
>JAYZVT010000159.1:0-3313 GCA_036155355.1 Pseudomonadota bacterium | reverse complement strand
TTCTCAACCCTGCCGGACGCCGCCAAGTGGACGCTGGCGGCGGCCATGCTGCTCGGGCGGCTGGAAATTTTCGCCGTTCTGGTGCTGTTTACACGGGCTTTCTGGCGGGCCTGAAGGCGCGCTACTCTGCGGGAACAGTACCGCCGCCGCGGCGCAGGCGCGCAAGGGCCTTGTCCCTCAGCGCGGCGAGATCGCCGCCGATGCCTACCATGCTCGGCACCAGGATCAGCACCAGGATGGTGGCGCCCAGCAGCCCGAACACAAGTGTCACGGCCATCGGGATAAGGAACTGGGCCTGACGGCTGGTCTCGAACAGCAGCGGAGCGAGGCCGCCGATTGTCGTCAGGGACGTCAGCAGCACCGCGCGCAGGCGGTCGCGCGCCGCACCGATGGCGGCATCGCGCAGAAGATCCCCTGCCCTTATGCGGTTGACCACCTGGCTGACGAGAATGATCGAGTCGTTGACGAGAATGCCAGAAAGGCCGAGCAGGCCGATCATGGAGACGATGGTCAGCTTGAAGCCCATAAGCAGATGGCCGAGCATAGCGCCGACCATGCCAAAGGGTATGATGGCCATGACCGCGAGCGGCAGGGCGTAGCTCTCGAACACCCAGGCAAGGATGATGTAGATGAGCACCAATGCCAGCAGTGAGCCAAGCTTGAGATCGGCGAACGACTTGGCGCGCTCCTCCTCTCGGCCCTTGAAAGTCCAGTCGAGGTTGTATTTCTGCGCCAGCGCCGGGAGCGTCGTCGCGCTGAGTTTCTCCACCACGCCGGACAGGCTGATCTGCTCGCTGTCGAGATCGGCGGTGACGGCGACCGTGCGCGCGCCGTCGCGGCGCTGGATCACGGAAAAGCCCGCCTTCTCGCGCACGCTGACCACCTCGGTCAACGGCACGCGCTGGCCCGAGGGCGCGCGCAGATAGAGTTCGCGCAGGGCCAAAGGACCGGGCACGTCCTGGAAATTCTTGACGCGCACGGTGATTTCCTCATCGCCGCGGGGGAAGCGCGTGGCGATGGCGCCTTCGAAGGCGTTGCGGACCTGGGTACCGACGCTCTGGGCAGTGAAGCCGAGCGCGCTGCCGCGCGGCGTCAGTTCGAGGATCAGTTCCGGCTTTCCGTAGGGCAGGTCGTCGTCTATGCCGGAAATACCCGGAAAGGCCGTGAGGGCGTCACGCAATTCCAGCGCCGCAGCCTTGAGGTCTTCCACGGGCGCATTCTGGAGGCGGATGTCCACATCCCTGCCGGGCGGCCCAGCGCGCTGGCCGAGGATGGCGACGCGCTCCATGCCAACGACGCGCGGCAGAGCGCGACGCCAGGCGTTGATGATCTCCACCGTGCGGATGTCACGGTCCTCGCTCGGGGCGAGTTGGACGGATATCTGCGCGACATTGTCACCGCGGCTGCCGCTGGAGGACCCGATCTTCGAGTTGGCCGACTCCACCAGCCCGCCCTTGCCCTTGGACAGGTCCGCCTCGACCTTGCGCAGCGCCGTCACGAGCTTGTCGAGCGCCTGCTGCTGCTCCTCGCGCGGCGTGCCGGCGACGAATGTGACGCTGGCGGAGATGTTTTCGCTCTCCGGCGATGGGAAGAAGGTGAAGCCGATACGCCCGCCGGCGATCAGACCAAAGCAGACAATGAGCGCGCCGATGGTTGCGGCGATGGTGGTGTAGCGCCAGTCATAGGTCGCCGAGACAATGCGGGAGAATGGCCCGTCGCGGAAGCGCGACAGGGCGCCGTCAAAAGCGGCGCGATAGCGGTTCGGCGTGCGGTTGATCTTGCCGAAGCCGTGCCGCAGGTGGCCGGGCAGGATGAGAAAGCATTCGATAAGGCTGGCAAACAAAACCGCGATCACGACGAGAGGTATCGCCGAAAGAATATCGCCGATGCGGTCGCGAATGAGGAAGAGCGGGAAAAAGGCCGCCTGGGTGGTCAGCGTGGCGGCAAAAACCGGCGCCAGCATCCGATGCGCGCCATGTTCCGCCGATTCCAGCCGCGACGCGCCCATCTGCTGGCGCGTGGCGGTCTCCTCACCGACCACGATGGCGTCATCCACGATAATGCCAAGCATCATGATGAGGGCGAACATGGAGACCATGTTGATGGTCTGTCCGCTCGCCCACATGACCGAGAGGGCGGCGAGCAGGGCCACGGGAATGCCTGCGGCGACCCAGAAGGCGATGCGCGCGTCGAGAAAGATGAAGAGCACCACGAGGACGAGAACCAGTCCCTGGATGCCATTGGTGATAAGGATGCCGAGGCGCTGGGCCACGAACTTGCCGCGCACGTCGATCTTCTCGACGATCAGGTCTCCCGGCAGCTTGGGCAGGGCCTCGGCCAGGTAGCGGTCCATGATCTCCATGGTCTTGAGCGTGTCCGCCGAGAGGGCGCGCTGCACGTCCAGCTCGATGGAGAGCTGGCCCTCATGGCGTCCGACCGCCTGCTCGCGGTCGAAACGCGTCTCGATCCGGGCAATGTCGCGCAGATGGACCTTCTGGCCGCCGGTGAGCGCCTTCACTTCGATCTCGCCCAGCGTTTCGGGGGTACGCCGCTCGGCGAGCGCGCGCAGCTGCATCTCGATGCTGCCTTCGATAATGCCGGCCGGCAGATCACGGGTTTCCTCGCGTACCCGCGTGGCGATGTCTGACAAGGTGAGATCGAGGCGGCGCAGGTCAGCCTCGCGGATGCGAATCCAGATTTCCTCGTCGCGGGCGCCGCTCATGGTCACCTTGTCGATACCGGCGGCGAGCAGACCGTCGCGCAGGTGTTTGGCGTATGTGTTCAGGTCCTGCTCGCTGTAGGGACCGGCGACAACCAGCGTGGCCACGCGTTCGAAGAACTGGATGCGCTTGATGACGGGCTCCTCGGAGTCCTCCGGCAGGGTGGTGACACCCTTCACCGCCTGCTCGACGTCGGAGAGCGCCTGCTGCATGTCGGCGCCGGCATTGAAATCGATGCTGATGACGCCACCGCCCTCACGCGCGACCGAGGTTACCTCGTCCACGTCGTCGAGGAAGCGCAGCTCGGGCTCGAGCGCATCGAGGATGTTCTTTTCCACGTCGGATGCGCTGGCGCCGGGCCAGGTGACGGAGACGGTGATGCGCGGAATTTCAACGGTGGGGAAAAACTGGGTGTTCAGCTTGGACAGGCTGAACAGGCCAAGCACGATCATCACCGCCATCAGCAGGTTGGTGGCGGTGGGGTGGCGGACGAACCGGGAGATCAATCCCGCCGGCGCGACACCGGGCGGCGTGTCAGCGGGACCGGCCATCGCCCGACAACTCCTGTACGCGCACGCCGTCTCCGGCATTGG
>JAYZVT010000158.1:0-2651 GCA_036155355.1 Pseudomonadota bacterium | reverse complement strand
GTCTTGGCCATGCAGATGGGGAAGTGGCCGTAGCCCTGCTTCTCCCAATTCCGCAGCTGGTCGCGCACGGACTTGTCGGCGATCGCTTCCAGCGCTCCATAGAGTTCCTTGCAGATGGTGTTGATCTTATCGAACAGGCCCATGTCGTCGGGGTAGAGCAGCTTGAAGTCCGTAGTGCCTCGCTCCGCCAGCTCGACCACCTTGAGTGCCAGTGCTTCCGCGCCGGCGCCGCCTTCTGCCCAATGGTTTGCAACAACGGTCTCGGTGCGGCCATCAGAGGCGGCAGAGCGGATGGCGTCGATTTCCTCGTCAGTGTCGGTAGGAAAGCGGTTGACCGCAACCACCGCGGGAACGCCGAAGTAACGCAAATTCTTGAGGTGCCGCGACAGATTGATGCTGCCGCGACCCACCGCCTGTACATCCGGCCTGGCAAGATCCTTCTTGTCCACGCCGCCATGCATCTTGAGCGCCCGCACGGTGGCCACGACCACTGCGGCGGCAGGCCTGAGTCCGGTCTTGCGGCACTTGATGTCGAAGAACTTTTCCGCACCCAAGTCCGCGCCGAAACCGGCTTCGGTGACGACGTAATCGGCAAGCTTGAGAGCCGACCGCGTAGCGATGACCGTGTTGCAGCCGTGAGCGATGTTGGCAAATGGGCCGCCATGGACGAATGCCGGGTTGTTCTCCAGCGTCTGCACCAGATTGGGCTGCAACGCATCCTTGAGCAGCACGGACATCGGACCGGCGGCGCTCAGGTCACGGGCGCGCAGGGGCTCGCGCTTGGCTGTGTAGCCGAAGATGATGTTGGCAAGCCGCCGCTCCAGATCCTGCAAGTCCTGAGACAGGCAGAAGATGGCCATCACCTCCGAGGCCACGGTGATGTCGAAGCCGGTCTGGCGGGGGTAGCCGTTGGTAACGCCGCCGAGCGAGGTGACAATGTCGCGCAGGGCGCGGTCATTCATATCCATGACCCGCCGCCAGGCGACGCGGCGGCTGTCGATGCCAAGTTCGTTTCCCCAGTATATATGGTTGTCGATGAGCGCGGCGAGCAGGTTGTGGGCGGCACCGATGGCGTGGAAGTCGCCGGTGAAGTGCAGATTGATGTCCTCCATGGGCACCACCTGTGCGTAGCCACCGCCCGCGGCCCCGCCCTTCATGCCAAAGCACGGCCCCAGTGACGGCTCGCGAATACAGATCACCGCCTTCTTGCCGATGCGGTTGAGAGCGTCGCCGAGACCGACGGTCGTCGTCGTCTTGCCTTCGCCCGCCGGCGTCGGCGTAATGGCGGTCATGAGGATCAGCTTGCCGGCGGGCCGGTCTGTGCCCTCAGGAATGGTCCGGGTATCCACCTTTGCCTTCCAGCGGCCATAGGGTTGCAGGGCTTCTTCGGGAATGCCGAGCCGGGCCGCGATGTCCTGGATCGGTTTCATATTCGCCGCGCGCGCTATTTCGATATCGCTCTTGTGGCCAGGCATAAGCGGTCCTTTTCTGTTGCGATTCCACGCTTGCGGGGATTTTCGAAACAGGGCTTGCGTCCCTGAAACGAACGGAAGTCATTCATTGGCGAGGCCCGGCGCAACGTCAGTCAGTTACTTGACATTCGAAGCCTTGCGACGTTCGAGAGCATCCGGATGAAGGCAGCTCAAATCGTTAAACGTGTATTGCCCGCAGCCGGTTTCCCGTGACTGCTTCTTGTGCAGGAAGACCGTGTGCAGGAAGACCGTGCGCTGCCCATATCGGCATCAGCCGGTTCCGGCCGGCTGCGGCTTCAGCGATTCCGACAGTTTGGAATTTTTGAACGATGTCTGTGACTTCCACGAAATTTTCGGCTTCCGCCCCGAATTGGCGCGGCAGTTGCGGTTTCAGATCAATCACAGGAGGCAAGTAAACACAGGGATCAGGTATCACCGGATGTCTTCGTTCAGCCCCCCTTCCTGCGTCGCGCCCATGAAAACGCGCGAACGCTTGCGCGCTGCACGGGCAACAATACTCAATGCGGCGGCGGCTGCTCCCGTACCCGTCCGCGTCTGGAACCCGTCAGAACTCGCCGCACTGAGCAGGGCTGGCAGGGCACGGAGCGAATGACCTTGGCCGGCTTCGCAATTGTCGTGGCCCTGGGATTCCTCGGCATGGCGGGACTGGCCATGTTCAGGGCAACGGCCGAGCAGCAGTGCGCGGCCGTTCACCTGCCTCAGGATGACGGTAAGGGCCGCTAGAAAGTTCCTCTTGCTCTGTCGCAAGGTTTGTCTTCCGATCTAATTGGGACAATCCTTGCCGCAAATATAAATATTATGTGTCAGGATCGTCGATCAGCGCGTTCGGCTTTGCCAGCGTGCGCAGGTCGCGTGGCTTTGTCGGGCGCACGACGGCACCCTCCACCTGGACCCCATAGGGTCCGAGTGTATTGAAGGCGCGCGAAAGGTTCTCCGGCGTCATGCCGAGCAGGGAAGCAAGCGCGCGCTTCTCCATAGGCAGAACGAGCTTTTCGTCATCTGACTGTGACTGCAGCTGCTGCAGCAGATAGTTGGCCAGGCGTTCGACCGAAGACCGCAGCTTCTGGTTCTTCAGAGACTTCACCTTCCCGCGATAGCGTCCGCCCAGCTCGAGTACGACCGAGCGGGCGAAGGCTGAATCGATGCGGCCATACAGGC
>JAYZVT010000157.1:0-4816 GCA_036155355.1 Pseudomonadota bacterium | reverse complement strand
TGAGCCCCACTCTCTCGCCGGTGAGTAGCGCCCGGGACAAGCCGGACACCCGTGCGACTACCGTCCCCGGCTTCACGTCGCCTCCGTCACCGACTACCGTCTCGAAGCTGGCATCGTGATCGAAGGTTTTGATTGCTGCCTCGGGAAACTGCAGTCCGGCAATGCGGCCCGGCTTGCGCGCCACTATGGCGCCCGCCGATCGGCGATCCGCCGGAACTGTCGCTGCCGTAGTGATATCGCCGGCCGTGCCGAGGTCTTCTTCCAGGGCTGCCGCGACCGCGCGGTAAACCTGGAATTGCGGCAGGCGTTCGGAGAAGTTGTCGCCGCTCATGACCCGAAGGCCGCGCGGATGACATTATCGGCGGGAGCGGGAAGCGCCTCGTGGAGTATGTCGTCGCTGCGCGCGAGCGTCAGATAGCTCCGCTTGGCGAGGGTTTCGTCCGGCTGGGGGAAGTCCTTGCGGAAATGTCCACCCCGGCTTTCCTCGCGCGCCCAGCCCGCCGCCGCGATAAACCGGGCTGCCAGCGCCATGTTGCGGAATCCGATCGGCAGCCCCTCGTCGGCCTCGATATCAGTAATGACCGACAGTGCTTCAGCGAGGCCATGCCGTTCGCGGACGACGCCCACCTTGGCGGACATGACCGCACGCAGGCGGGTGATGGCCTGCGGCGTAGGAGCGCCGCCGCCTCCGGTGCTTGGCTCGATGGGCCTGCCGCTGCCATGGGCAGGAAGCAGGCCGAGGAGGTCTTCGGCAATGCGTGCGCCGAATACGACTGTTTCCAGCAGCGAATTCGAGGCAAGCCGGTTGGCGCCATGCGCGCCTGTCGAGGCCACCTCGCCGCATGCCCACAGACCGTCCACGGTGCTGCGGCCATTGGCGTCCGTGAGCACGCCGCCCATGTGGTAGTGCGCTGCGGGTGCGACGGGGAGGGGCTCCCGTGCCGGGTCGATGCCGGCAGTGCGGCACACTTCGTAAATGCCGGGAAATGCCTCGGCGAAGCGTTCTCCCACCGCCTTGCGGCAATCGAGAAAGGCACCGCGCCCTGACTGAACTTCCTCATGCACGGCCCGCGCGACCACATCGCGGGGCGCGAGTTCCGCGTCCGCGTGCCAACGGGTCATGAATCTGTCGCCCGCGGCGTTCACCAGAGTCGCGCCTTCGCCACGCAGGGCTTCGGTGGCGAGAGGGGCAGGGTCGCGGCCGATGGCAAGCGCCGTTGGGTGAAACTGCACGAATTCCGCATCGGCAATGACTGCGCCTGCACGCGCAGCCATCGCCAGCCCGCCTCCGCGTGCATGGCCCGGATTGGTGGTCATGGCATAAAGCTGGCCTGTTCCGCCAGATGCGAGCACGATGGCGCGCGCCGGAAGGAAAATGGAGTCGCCCGTACCGCCACCGGCCGACGGCCAAAGATGAACGCCGACGGCGCGGCCATTCTCCGCTGCAATCTCATGGGCGGCAAAGCCCTCGATCACCCTGATTGACGGCGTGTTCCGAGCAGCCATCGTAATCGCGGACATAATGGCCTTGCCCGCCATGTCGCCCCTGACACGGACAACGCGGCGTGCGCTGTGTGCGGCCTCGCGGGACAGCTGCAGCTTGCCTTCCAGGTCCCGGTCGAAGGGGACGCCATAGCGCAGCAGATCGTCTATTCGCTGCGGCGCTTCGGATGCGAGCAGATTGGCGATCTTCGGTTCGACGATGCCGGCGCCGGCCAAAATCGTGTCGTGCGCATGCGCTTCGGGGCTGTCGCCTTCCGATACCGCTGCGGCGATGCCTCCCTGCGCCCAACCGCTCGACGTGCCTTCACCGAGCGCCTCGGTGGCTATCACCGTCACTGGCATGGGCGCCAGCTTCAGGGCAGTGAACAGCCCTGCCAGCCCCGCGCCAACGACAACGATGTCCCCACTCGGACCGATGCCCGGCGAAGCGAAAGTAGGCCTGACCTCCAGGTCGTCCATCCCAGCGTGTCCCTTCGGGAAACGTCGATCAGTTCTTCAGGTTGATCATGCGCTCCACCGCCCGCCGTGCGCGCTTGGCGACCAGCGGATCGACGAGTACCTCGTCGCGCATGTAGACGAGCGAATCCAGAACCTTTGCCAGCGTGATCTTCTTCATGTGCGGGCACAGGTTGCATGGCCGGATGAATTCCACGCCCGGCGTCTCCACCGCAACGTTGTCGCTCATGGAGCACTCGGTGACCATCATTACCTTCTTCGGCCGCTTGGTCTGCACCCAGTCGATCATGCCGCTGGTGGAACCAGTGAAATCGGCTTCAGCGAGTACATCGGGCGGACACTCGGGATGGGCGATGATCTTCAGGCCCGGCTCGTTCACACGCGCCTGGCGCAGGTCCTCCGCCGTGAAGCGTTCATGCACCATGCAGTGACCCTTCCACGCGATGATTTCCACGTCGGTCTGGCTGGCCACATATTTGGCGAGGAATTCGTCGGGAATGAACAGCACCCGGGGTACGCCGAGTGACTCCACTACCTGCACCGCGTTGGACGAGGTGCAGCAGATGTCGCATTCAGCTTTCACTTCCGCAGAAGTGTTGACATAGGTCACGACCGGCACGCCCGGATAGGCCTCGCGCAGCCGCCGCACGTCATCGCCGGTGATCGACTCGGCCAGCGAACAGCCCGCGCCCATGTCGGGTATGAGGACAGTTTTATCCGGGTTCAGCAACTTCGAGGTCTCGGCCATGAAATGCACGCCGCACTGGACGATGATCTCTGCGTCCGTCTTGGCCGCTTCCTTGGCGAGCTGCAGGGAGTCGCCGACGATGTCGGCAACGCAGTGGAAGATCTCCGGCGTCATGTAGTTGTGCGCCAGGATCACTGCGTGGCGCTTCTTCTTCAACTCATTGATCGCCTTCACATAGGGTGCGAAGGCGGGCCACTCGACCCTGGGAATGACGGATGACACCTTGTCGTAAAGATGGGCTGTCTCACGCGCCACCTCCGGCGAGTAGGCCAGGTCGGGCATCTTCATGACACCATGTTTCTTCGCCGCGCCCGAAAGCGCCATTCCAGTCTCGAGAGTGGTCATCGTGACCTCCTGCCGGAACCTCCATATATACTCCAATTGAGTATATATGGGGCGTTAAAACAACCGGCACCGGGCCGGCAGTGAATGTGCTCAATTAAAGCACAACCTTCACATAGCGAACATAATGCATCCGGGTCCGCATTTAAAGACCGGATTTGCAGTCGAGCAAGGCGTTATCCGCCAGTGTCCTCCCCGGTGTCCATCTGCTCGGGCGCCCCGCGCGGAAACACGAAGCGCTGGTAGAAATAGCCGACGCCTATCAGCACGCCGCCCAGCCCGATGAAGGAGAGGGCGCGCAGGAACCCGGTAAGGTTCTCCATGTCAGAGAGGAACACCTTGGCGACAGTCAGCAGGATGATCGCCAGCGACGCGTAGCGCAGGGCCGCAAGGCCGGTGAGGATGCCTCCGGCGAGCAGGGCCGCACCGTAGAGTAGCCAGATGGCGGAATAGGTGTACCACTCGGCGTCGCCGGTCTCGCCCTGCGAGAGGTATTCGCCCTGGAACAGGACACGGTTCTCAAGCGACAGCCAGGCGAAGAAGAGCAGCAGGACCGTACCGCCGATGGCGGAACGGTAGTTGGGATGCCGACCCTGCGAAAAAACATAGAGTACCGCGCACAGGATCGCCGGGACGAGGTAGCCGAGGAACACAAGGTTGAACACTCTCCCGGTGCCAATCGACTCGTTGGTGGACAGGGGATTGAACACCACCAGATGCCCGAGCAGGATCGCGGCGAGTCCGACCATGCCGAGCACCATGGCCGCCTTTTCCACGACTTCCCTGCCGGTACGGTCATAGAGCCGCTGCAGGCCAATGGCCAGGCCAAGCAGGGCGATGGTGTGAATGCTCTGCTCCCAAAGGCCGAAGATCGGGCTGTGCACGTCTCCCTCGTTGAGCAGGTGGCGTATCTCAAGGCCGGTCAGCACCACGACGCACAGGATGCTGGCCGCTTCCAGCAGTTGCACGACCCGGTCGTCAGTCTCACGGCGGAACATTGCTGAAGCCGCCGCGAAGGCTATGGCGGGCACGCCATAGCCATAGAGCAGCCAGTTGAAGATGGGCGTGGCCCCGATCACGCTCTCGGCGATCAGCGGATTCCATGCTAGCCGCGCCATGACCACAGCGGCTATGGCTCCCGCGAGGTAACGCAGTCCGGGAACGGGCCGGTGCGATGCTACCCAGCCAAGGCCGGGGCATATCAGCGCCAGTGCGATGGTGAGCCATCCGTCTTCCAGATAGATAGTCATCGCCAGCGCAAGGGCGACAACGGCCGCGGCCGCGTAAATGCCTGATCGCCATCCCCAGGGCGGGCCATCGCCCTGTTTGAACATCACCTCCGACGCGGTCACATAAGCCAGCGACAGGCCCAGACCGGCGAGGGCGAAGGGCAGGTCCTGGGTGAAGCCCGTCGCCCGGATGTAGGCATAGGCGAAGATGAGGACCGGCATGATTGCCGAAACCAGTATCCACAGCGGATGCGATCGCGCCGAAAGGCCGTTGTAGAATCCGGCCGCGGCGAATAGGCCTGCGAAGGCGCCGCCGATGGCCAGGAACGTCTGCAGGGCCGGAGGTAGCTGCTTTGGCAGGTCCATATAGGCATCGAACGGGCCGACGGGCTCCGGCACCAGGACGTCGATATGCCAGGTCGCGTAGACAGCCCCGAACAGCAGGCCGGCCCAGACAAGCAGAACGGACAGGTTGCGCCAGTACCATGCGCCCGCCAGCAGCAGCAGCATCGCCGCGCCGAGCAAAAGCAGCGACTCC
>JAYZVT010000156.1:0-3006 GCA_036155355.1 Pseudomonadota bacterium | reverse complement strand
GCAGACCGGCGACCTCAACCAGATGATCTGGAAAGTGCCGGAGATGATTTCCTACCTGTCCGGACTGTTCACGCTTGCGCCCGGCGATCTCATCATGTCCGGCACGCCGGCGGGAGTGGGCCCGGTGAAGCACGGCGACCGGCTCGAGGGTGGCGTGGCGGGCGTCGGCAAGATCAGCTTCAAGGTGGTTTAGCAAGGGGCGCGGCCCCGAAAGGCGGCAGTCGATGACCGGTCTTATCCTGCACAACTATCCGCAGTCGCCCGTCGCGGAGAAGGTCCGCACCGGGCTTGGCATCAAGAAGCTTGCCTGGGCGTCCGTTGAAATACCGCGCCTGCCGCCCAAGCCCGACCTGACGCCCCTCACCGGTGGCTACCGACGCACGCCTGTGCTCCAGGTTGGCGCAGACATCTACTGCGACAGCCAGTGCATCCTGCGCGAACTTGACCGCCGCTTTCCCGAACCTACTTTTTTCCCAGGAGGCGGCCACGGTTTCCCTTACGTCGTATCTCGCTGGAGCGATGTGGAGGTTTTCAATCTCGCCGTCGCTCTCGTTATCGGCTCCTCGGCGGCTCAGATGCCGCCGGAATGGGTCAAGGACCGCGGACGTCTCTATTTCGGGCGCAAGTTCGACGCGAAGAAGCTCTCAGACGATCTGGCGCACAGCGCGGCGCAACTGCGCGGGGAATTGGGTTGGATAAACGACCGGCTGGCCGGCCGGGATTTTGTGCTCGGTGACAAGCCCGGGATGCCCGACCTGCTTTGCTACTACATTGTCTGGTTTCTTCGCGCGCGCTGGGACAAGGGACCCGCGATGATCGCCGAGTTCTCACCGCTTGCCGCCTGGGAAAAGCGCATGCAGTCCATCGGTCACGGCAATCCGACGCCGATGACGCCAGCCGAAGCTCTCGAAATCGCCGCGAGGTCCGAGCCGCAGACGCCCGAGCAGGGCGACCCCCGCGATCCTCAGGGCCTGAAGCCAGGCATGAAGGTGTCGGTCGTGTCGCTCGGCGATGGCGGCGATCCGGCGGTGAAGGGCGCGGTGCGTTTCGTCAGCCGTGACACCATCGCGCTCCTGCGGAAGGACAAGCGCGCAGGCAAAGTCTGCATTCATTTCCCGCGCGTCGGCTACCGCGTCACGCTCCTCTAGCCGCCAAACGCCATACGCCAGATCAGCCCGGCGACCGCCGCGACCCCAAGCGTCGGCAGCATGCCGACCTTGAATCGCAGCATTGCCAGCAGTGCCGTTGCGGCGAGCACGAATGCGACCCAGTCGATGCTTGCCAGTTCCGGCGTGTAGAGACGTAGCGGACCATGCCAGACTTCATTGACCTTGCCGAAGACCACATGCAGGCCGAACCACAGTGCAAGGTTCAGCACCACGCCGACGACGGCCGCCGTAATGCCTGACAGCGCCGATCCCAGCGCGCGGTTGCCGCGCAGCGCTTCGATATAGGGCGCGCCGAGAAAAATCCACAGAAAGCAGGGAACGAACGTGACCCAGGTGGTGAGCAGCGACCCGATCACGCCCGCCATCATCGGGTCGAGGGCGCCTGGACTGCGAAAGGCGCCCATGAAACCTACGAACTGCAACACGAGGATGAGCGGGCCGGGCGTCGTTTCCGCGAGACCAAGGCCGTCCAGCATCTCGCCCGGCGCCAACCAGCCGAAACTTTCCACGGCCTGCTGCGCCACATAGGCCAGGACAGCATAGGCGCCGCCGAAGGTGACAACAGCCATTTTCGAGAAGACCAGCGACTCCTGAACGAATACATGCTCACGGCCGAGCATCTGCCAAAGCAGCACGATCGGCACGAACCAGAGCAGGCCGCAAACAACGGTGACGAGAAGCGCGCGCTTCAGCGACGGCCGGGTATGCTCCAGGTCAGCTTCCGAGATCGCCTCCGCCTGCTCCGCCTGCCTGTGCCCGGCAGGTCCGTGCCCAGGCGGCGCGAACAGATCGGGTCGCAGCTTGCCGCCGATGAAGCCGGCCGCCGCCGCTGCCGCGACGATGATCGGAAACGGTACGGCAAAGAAGAAAATTGCGACGAAGGCCGTAGCCGCCAGCAGTGCCAGCATCCAGTTCTTGAGCGCGCGCTTGCCGATCCGCAGCACAGCTTCGACAACCACCGCCAACACGGCGCATTTTATGCCGAAGAACAACGCATCGACGACGGTGAGTTCCCTGAAGCCGGCATAGAGCACGCTCAGGATCAGAATGACGATTGCTCCCGGCAGCACGAACAGCGTTCCTGCAACCAGTCCGCCAAGCGTCCTGTGCATCAGCCAGCCCACATAGGTGGCGAGTTGCTGGGCCTCGGGCCCGGGAAGCAGCATGCAGTAGTTGAGCGCATGCAGAAAACGGGAGTCGCTGATCCAGCGCTTTTCCTCAACGAGAACGCGGTGCATCAGCGCGATCTGTCCTGCGGGGCCCCCGAAGCTGAGCACGCCGATGCGCAGCCATACATGCAGCGCTTCGACAAAGCTCGGATGGGGAATCGCCGCCCTCGCCCTGGCCGATATGCTGCGGGCAGCGCTCATTTGCGCGCGCCCACAGACTTGGCCGATGGCCAGTTATGCGTTTCCGAACGCGCGAACCGCGTCCAGGCATAGAGCGCGTCATACACGGCCATGCCAACCCCCAGGGCTTCGTGGTCATTGCTATGCCCTGCGGATATGCCCAGCGCAATGGCCAACAATCCGGCGCATTGCGGCTCCATGTCGAGACGGGCGGTATCCGCCCCGCGCACGATCCGCGCCAGATGCAGGAGATTGGGGTCGTCGATGCCGAACTTCGATATCAGTGTGTCGAAGCTGCAGAATTCGCCCTCGTGGCCGTATTCCACACCGTCGACGTCGAAGGGAATGCCGCCGGTTTCCCGCGCCACCTCTTTCACCAGATCTGGCGCCACGTAATGGATCACCGCGTCGGGATCGAGAAACCGCCGGATCAGCCAGGGGCAGGCCAGCCGGTCAATCTTTGGCCGTTCGCGTGTGACCCATTGGCT
>JAYZVT010000155.1:0-3583 GCA_036155355.1 Pseudomonadota bacterium | reverse complement strand
TCGAATTTGTAGCAGGCCAGGTCCATCAGTTGCCCGAGCGGGTCGCGGAAGTAGAGCGAATCCATGAAGCCGCGGTCCACCTCCCCGGAATTGGCGTAGCCGGCCGCCTTCAGTTTCTCCGCCGCGCCGAGATAGGTGGCGCGCGAAACGATAAAGGCCAGGTGATGCAGGTTGCCGATGCCGTTCGGGTTCGGCGTGCGGTCGGGCTTGAGGCTCTCATGGGTGAAGATGGTGATGAGCCGCCCGTCACCCGGATCGAAATAGAGATGGTTCACTTCCCGGTTGTCCAGGTTGGGCTGCTCGAACACGAAAGGCATACCCAGAACGCCTTCCCAGAAGTCGATCGACGTCTGCCGGTCGGCCCCGTTCAGCGTAATGTGGTGCACGCCCTGTGTCTGGATTACGGCCATCTGCCAGACTTGTCCTTTCCGTACCCGCGTCTGCTCACCCCTAGGTGGCATCGGGCCGCGCGTCTGTCAAAGCAGGCCAGCCATGCGCCAGATGCGAGGCCGGCTCAGCCGCGCGCAATTCGGTCGAGGATTTCCATCAACGCCTCGGGAGCGGTGACATGCGGCGTGTGGCCTGCATCCAGTTCGTAGGCGCCCCAGCCTTCTGCCCTCGCCCGCTCCAGGAATGGACGGAAGCGATCGCCGGCCGTGATCCGCGTGCAGTAGATATAGTGGCGCGGCTGTGGCGGTTCGCCATGAATCAGCCGCAGCTGCTGCTCGAAAGTCTTGATTGGCTGGGCAATGCGCCGGGCATTCGCCCAGGGCGCGTCCTGCGGCGCGGTGTCCGCGGCGAGCGGCGTCGGCGGCATTTTCCACCCATCGCCGTCCCGGCGCGCTGCCTCGCCCATGCTCTTGCGCCGCTCCGGCACCAGATCAAATATGCTCTCACCATCGCGCGGCGCATAGGCGTCCACATAAACCAGCGTGCCAACACGATCCTGCATTCGGTCCGCAACGCCCGTTGCAACCATGCCGCCATAGGAATGGCCAATCAGGATGACGTCCCGCAGATCCTCGTATTCGATCACATTCATGATGTCTGTGATGTGCAGCTCAAGATCCACATTCGGGCCGGTGAGGTGCGACCTCTCGCCCAGTCCCGTATGGCTCGGCGTATAGAGGCGGTGCCCCTTGGCGGCCATCAGCGGATGCATCTTTTTCCAGGCCCAGCCAGCGGCCCACGCCCCGTGCGATACAACAAATGTAGCCACGTCCAGCTCCTCTCATTTTTTTTCCGGCCTCTCACCCGCTTCGCTGGTGGACGTCTCAAGAAAAGGCCCGGTTTTCTTGGCTCTCCTGGCCTCCAAGGTCAAATTTCTCGCCAATTTGTAATTGCCTTTGAGTGGTCGGCGAAAAGTTTAGGCAGGATTTTCCCGCTAGGTTGGCCTCATGGAAACGATCCTCGCATTCATTGTCATGAACGCGCTGCTGGCGATAGTGATGGCGGCACTCGCGTTCCAGCTGCAGCGCAACTCCGCCGGTCAGGCCCGTATTGTCACCGTGGCCATGCTGCCCTTCATGTGCTGGGCACTGTGGTCGGCCGGATACCAGGCCAACACCCCGAAGGCGCACTACGCGGGCATGGCGAGCCTGATGCCGGTCCACTACACGGGGGCCATCAGCATCCGCTGATGCGCCCGCCATCCCGCCGGACTATTTCGCGGCGACGACTGCGATCTCGACCAGCGCGCGTGGATCGGCCAGCTTCGCTTCGATGCAGGCCCTGGCCGGAAGGTGCTTCTTGTCGATCCACTTGGTCCAGACTTCGTTGAGCGGCGCACGCAAGCGTATGTCGGGCACCCAGATGGTCGCGAACAGGATCTTTGTCCGGTCCGATCCTGCCAGCTTCAGCAGCCGGTCAATTTCCTTGAGCACTTCATCCGTCTGGCCGGCGATGTCGGCATTGAGATTCTTTGCCACCACGCCTGCCGTATAGACCGTGTCACTATGGGTGACGACATTCGACAGGATCGGCGATTGCTCATGACGCGTAATGGTCACAGGCTCCTCCCTCGTTCGTTCTTGTTTGGTCTGATAGTCGAATCGCCGCGCGATGCTTGGGCGGCCCCAAGTCAGTGGATCAGGTCGCGGGCTTCGGCAGGTTGTTGAGGTCGTCAATATACCACTCCTCGACCTTCACCACTGCCGGGTTCTCGCCATTCTCGTAAATCCAGGAATCGACGGCCCAGCGCTGGCCGTTACTGTTCTCTTTCAGGATCGCCGTCCAGTGCGGCCAGTACTTGACCGGATTTCCTTCCAGAGCACCGCGCAGCATCTTTCCCTTCTGCACCGGTCCACCGACGGTGTGGTGCTTGATGAGGCCACGTTGGTACAGAAACATCAGGTAGCCCGTCGTGGTCATCGCCTCGTCCACGCAGTCTTGCTGTGAGGGATCGCCAGAGGCGCGGAAATCCATGCCCGGCCGGTCCGATTTGGTGCCAATGATCTCGCCCGACTTCGTCTCCATCCATCCCACCGCATAGGCGACCGCGCGCCGCTCTTCTTCAGGCGTGTCCGCCTTCTTGGTTTTCTGCATCAGCGCTGAAATCGCGGCAACGTCGGCACCGTTGAAAACCACCTTGGTCTTCCGCTGACAGCCATAGGCATGGCACACCGTCACCGCATGCTCGCTGGGCGGAGCAGCGCCGTAATTGGCCAGCCGGGACTCCGGCGGCCCGTCTGCGAGGTTGTTACAGCCGGCCAGGAGCGCGGCGGCAACGCCCAAGGTGATAAAAGGGAGAAAGAGACGCATGAGGCGAATTGTGTATCCCGGTTATTGCCCTAGCTCTATAGCAAAGCCCACACGTAGTGAAAATCACAGGCAATTGAGAAAGCGGGCTTTTCTGCCTAGGTTGTCGCATCATGGCAACACTCGATGACGGAAATGGGCGTTTCGGAGGCAACACCGTGATTCACGTGATCGGCGGGGGTCTGGCCGGGTCCGAAGCAGCCTGGCAAGCCGCCAAGGCGGGTGTACCCGTCGTGCTTCACGAAATGCGTCCCCTGAGCAGCACGCCGGCCCACCAGACAGATGGACTAGCCGAGCTTGTCTGCTCAAATTCCTTCCGCTCCGATGATGCCGAAACAAATGCCGTCGGCCTGCTGCACGAGGAAATGCGCCGCGCCGGCTCCCTGATCATGTCGGCGGGCGATGCCAACAAGCTGCCCGCCGGCGGGGCGCTCGCCGTGGACCGGGAGGGCTTTTCCCGCGACGTCACCGCGCGTCTGGAGGCGCATCCGCATATCCGCATAGAGCGGGGCGAAGTAGCAGGTCTGCCGCCAGAGGACTGGGAGCATGTCATTGTCGCCACCGGACCCCTCACTTCGCCGGCGCTCGGCAAGGCCATCGCCAGCCTAACGGGCGAGGCGGAACTGGCCTTCTTCGACGCTATCGCGCCCATAGCCTATCGCGACAGCATCGACATGTCCGTCTGCTGGATGCAGTCGCGCTACGACAAGGCCGGACCCGGCGGCACGGGCGCCGACTACATCAACTGCCCGCTCGACAAGGTGCAATACGACGCCTTTATCGATGCGCTGCTGGCGGGCGAGAAGACCGAGTTCCGCGAATGGGA
>JAYZVT010000154.1:0-7584 GCA_036155355.1 Pseudomonadota bacterium | reverse complement strand
GCGAAATGCCGGTAGAATCAAGACGAACCCTCGACCCAGACCGATTACACCGATGCGCACGGGATCGCCCTCCCGATCAGAGGTCAATGACCAACCTCCCGGACTTGGCACGAGAAACACAGATCATGATTTTTGAGTTCCGCTCCTCGTCCATAAGCACCATGTCGCGGTGATCCGCCTCGCCGTTGATCAATCTGGTCTTGCAAGTACCGCAGGTGCCGCTTTCGCAGGAACTAACCGTGGAAAAACCGTTGTCGCGAAGAGCCTCCAGTATCGACCGATCTGCCGGCACTTCTATCGTCGCGCCGGAGCGGGCAAGTTCTACCTTGAAGGGCTGGTCGTCGGGGCGCGTCGTTTCGACGGGTTTGAAATCCTCGAAGTTGACCCGCCCTTCTGGCCAATGGCCGGAAATGGCCTTAATCTCTTCCATCAGAGGTTTGGGGCCGCAACAATAGACTTTCATATCCCGCGGTACGGCGAAGTGGTCCCAGAAATCATACAGCCGATCCGGATCGCCTGCATCGTAATGGACCGTCAGTTTTTCGCCGGCGAAACCCCGCAGTTCGGGAAGATAGGCGGCATCGTCCTCGCTGCGGGTGCAGTAGATGAGTTGAAACTCCTTTTTGTCGGCGGCAAGTCTCGACGCCATCGCGTGAATCGGCGTGATGCCAATACCGCCCGCGATGAGAAGATAATCGTCGGCCTCGGCAAGCGGGAAATCGTTCTTGGGCGGCTCGGCAAGCAGCGCCGTTCCGGGCTGCGCCTCTCCGTGCATCGAGCGCGATCCACCGCGCGAATACGGTTCGATCTTGACAGCGATGACGTATTCGTTAGGGCGACGCCCGTCGTTTACGAGCGAGTAGCGGCGCATGGCGCCGGAGGGCGTGCGCATGGTGATATGAGCGCCCGGTTCGAAACTGGGGAGACGGTCGCCGTCGTGGGCGACAAGCGTGAACTCCTCGATGCTCTGCGCAAGCGCGCGTCGCGCCGACACCGTCAAGTTCAGAAACTCGTCTGCTCGAGACATTCTGTTAGTGGTCTCCCGAATTTGAGAACTGGTTAGCGAGATTTTATACTTAGGAACCTAATTAATTTATGTCAACGGCTGGACAGCGGCGCGCTCCTCAGTTATTTAGTTAGAGAGCTAATTAAAAAACCAATTGGAGTTCTTCGTGCTTACCGAGGAGGAAAATGAGCTGCTGACGCGGGTGACGGGCGACGCGCCCATGGGCCGCCTGATGCGTCAGCACTGGACGCCGGTCTGCCTCATCGAGGAGGTTGCGGAGCCCGACTGCAAACCCCTGCGGGTGGAGGTTCTGGGCAAAAGCTATGTGGCGTTCCGCGACACCAAGGGCCGATTGGGGCTACTTGATGAGTTGTGCCCTCACCGCAAGGCGTCTCTTGTCTTCGGCCGCAACGAGGAATGCGGTCTGCGCTGCCTTTACCATGGCTGGAAGATGGATGTGGACGGTAACGTGCTCGCAATGTCTTCGGAGCCTGAAGGAAGCCCGCTCATGGGCAAGGTGAAGGCGCGCGCCTATCCCGTGGTGGAGTGGGGCGGCTTCGTATGGGCATGGCTTGGTGATCGCGAGGCTGTGCCCGAATTCGACCCGCCGGCATTTGCTCCCACCCGGGACACGAAGATTGCGATACTCAAGTACCGGGTTCCGGCCAACTGGGCACAAATACATGAGGGCCAAATCGACAGCGCCCATTCTTCCTCGCTACACTCGTCGGATATGAAGCCTGCGCGGGTCGAAGGTGCGTCGGCCGATGACAAGGCTTGGTATCGCCCTTCCACCGACAAGTCGCCGCGAATGCAGACGCAGACCACCAGTTACGGCTTCCACTACGCGGCGATACGCAAGCCGATCAAGAATGCCCAAACGCACAACTATCTCCGGATTACGGAGTATGTTGCGCCCTACTATTCGCTGATCCCGCCCAACAACAACTACAAGGTTGCCAGCGTGATCGTTCCCGTCAACGACGAGGAAACGCATTTTCACTTCATCGCCTGGGGCGGCCCGAATGTGCCGTCGACCGAGGAATGGCGAAGATTCAATCATTCCGTGCCCGGTGTGGATGTCGATGAAAAGTGGCGTCCGGTGAGAACGCTTGCGAACGATTTCCTGCAGGACCGCGAAGCCATGAAACAGGGCAATTTTACCGGCGTGCAGGGCATTCCGAATCAGGACATCATAATGTGGGTTTCGATGGGTCCCTGCGTCCAGCGGCACACGGACGTGCTTGGCGCTTCGGACCTTGCAATTGTCGAGTTCCGGCGTCTGATGGTTGATGCGGCGCGCCGGGTTGCCGATGGCGGAGAAGCGATAGGCACCTCAGAGCCGCGTATTCCCCAGGCCCGCATTGCCTCGCATGAAGGTGTATACCCAAAGGAGGTCGACTGGCGCACGCTTGTCGACAGCTCTCACTCAATCGCAGCCGAATAGGCAGTTGCTGGCAGAATTGATCAGCAGCAACCGATCATCGGAAGTTTCGTGATGAACAAGTTAGTTGGTGTCGTTCCGGATCAAGGATTGGAAGCTGCTTCGTCCGGAAAGCTGTATTACGGCGGAAAATGGCATCCATCGGCCGACGGCGGTCAGATACAGGTGCACAACCCCGCGAACCTGGCTCACCTCGCCAATGTGGAGCAAGCAGGTGCCACGGACCTTGATTCCGCGGTGACCGCGGCGAAGGCGGGTCAGGGGGAGTGGAAGAAAACCAAGCCGCTGCATAGAACACAGGCAATTCGCGAGGCTGCGCGGCGAATTCGCGAGAACAAGGCTGAGTTGGCCCTGCTGGATGCAATGGACAGCGGCAATCCGCTCAAGGGTATGGCGTTCGATGTAGAACTTGGCGCCACTCTGATGGAGTTCTTTGCCGGCCTCGCAACCGAGATCAAGGGCGATACGATTCCCAGCGGGGAAGGGCAAGTCAATTACGTCACGCGGGAGCCGGTAGGCGTGGTGGCCAGGCTGGTTCCCTTCAACCATCCGCTGATGTTCGCCTGCGCCAAGATCGCGGCGCCGATTGTCGCCGGAAATGCCGTCATCCTGAAACCGTCAGAAGAAACTCCGCTCTCTGCCCTTCGAATGGCGGAGCTCATTGGAGACCTGTTCCCGGCGGGCGTGCTCAATGTCCTCAATGGCGGACGCGAGCTGGGCGAGGCGATAACGCGCCATCCCGGCATCGCCAATGTCAGCCTGATCGGCTCGGTCAACACTGGAAAGGCGGTAATGCAGGGCGCCGCCTCCACGCTGAAGCGCATGTCGCTGGAATTGGGAGGCAAGAACGCGCTGATCGTGTTTCCGGATGCCGATGTTGACGGTGCCATTGCCGGAGCAGTGAAGGGAATGAATCTGGGCTGGACTGCCGGCCAGTCCTGTGGCTCGACCAGCAGGGTCCTCGTTCACGACGATCACTACGAGGCACTGGTTGAAGGCATCGGCGAAGCATTCGAAGCGGTACGCCTGGGCGACCCGGCCAGAGCGGATACGGAGATGGGCTGCCTGTCGAGCCGGTCCCAGTTCGACAAGGTCAACCGGTATGTCGCTCTCGCCCGCGAGGAAGGGGCCCGCCAGGTCGCTGGCGGCGACGCCGGCATGCAGGGCCAGCTGGCCAACGGCTGTTTCGTCAGACCGACGCTCTTTGCAGATGTCACGCCACAAATGCGCATCGCGCGCGAGGAGGTTTTCGGCCCTGTGCTCAGCGTGCTGAAGTGGTCCGACTATGAGGAGATGATCGAGACCGTCAACGGGGTCGAACTGGGCCTCACCGCGTCGATCTGGACTCGCAATCTCGATACCGCTTTGCGCACCGTGGCCGACATCCACGCAGGCTACGTTTGGGTCAATAATTCGAGTGATCACTTTCTGGGTGCCCCGTTCGGTGGTGTCGGCCAGTCCGGTATCGGACGCGAGGAGTGCCTTGAGGAGTTGCTGTCCTACACCGAGCAGAAGAACGTCAACATAACCATCGCCCCCGGCCGCTAACGCGACCGCTTCGACGAGGCAAAACACCTTTGGCTCTAAAGTAACACGGAGGAAATTTCGACATGGATCTCACCGACAAGATGATCGTGAACGGAGTGGTTCACGCACTCAATGGCGAGGAGTCGAATCTCACGGACATGCCGGTTGCCGCGCAGTTCCGCGACCGCATCTGGCTGTACCACCGCAAATTTTCTCCGGACAACGAGTACCGGATGAGCCCGGACGAATACCTGCGCGATCACGCGGTGGAAACCGTCGAGCATGCACTGTTTGCCGAAAGCCAGTGCCAGATGGGGGTTTATCACTCGACGCCCATCTTCGATTTCTTCCGCGACGGCCTCACGCGCTTCGAGAAGGGCGTTGAACTGAAGAAGCGTAATCCCAAGCGGGTGCTGTTGTACGGGCGCGTCAACTTTACCGATCTGCCCAATGCGATACGCGATATGGAGCAACAGGTGGAGCAGGGCGCGGACGGGTTCAAGTTCTATCCAAGCATGCTTTACGAAGGTCGCACGCTCGAATGGCGCATGGACGACGCAAAGCAGGCTTATCCGCTTTACGAGAAGGCGCTCGATCTTGGCGTAAAGAACATCGCCGTTCACAAGGCGCATCCGTTCGGACCGACATCCATCACCCCGTTCCGCGTCGATGATGTCGAGGGTGCTGCAGCCGCTTTCCCGGAGATCAATTTCCAGGTTGTGCATGCGGGACTGGCGTTCGTGGAAGAGACATCTTTGATGATTGGTCGTTTCCCCAACGTCTATGGGACGCTGGAGACCACGTGGAGTTACCTTATCAACCATGAGCGGCTGTTTGCCGAAGCAATGGCGATGCTGCTGCACTGGGGTTCGGTAGACAAGCTGATTTTCGCCGACTCCTGTTCCACCCAGCATTCCCGCCCGGCCCTGGAGAAGTTCGCCAACTTCCAGTTCCCCGACGATATCCTCGAAGGGTGGGGCATCGCGCCCCTCACGGAAGACGACAAGCTCAAGATACTTGGTGCCAACATGCTGTCGCTACACGACATCAATCCGGCTGCGCGCATGGCCGAACTGAAGGGCGACAAATGGGACGTGCTGCGCAAGGAGAAGGGCCTTCAGCCTCCTTGGAGCACTTTGCGCGGGGGTGGCGAGATTGGTGAAGTGGAGGAACTGCGCCATGCATCGTGAAGAAACACGACCGGCGGTTACTCCGCGAATTGAGGAGATTGAGGCGCAGCTACGCAAGGTGGCTGATCCGTGCAGCCTGCGCGCGCAACGCCGCCTCGATATCCTTTCCATGGGTCTCATCACAGACCTTCAGGTCGATGGATCGAGTGTCAGCATGAAACTCGTGCTGACTGATCCGACCTGCCTGTTCGGCGGAGAGATAATTGAGGGCATCAAGACCGCTGTCGGCCAGATGCCAGGCGTCGAGCACGTGGAAGTCGGATTCGACACCGAAGAAATCTGGACACCGGACAGGCTTTCGCCAGAGGCAGCGAAGACGTTCTGGCCAAAGCGGCCTGCCGATCGACAGAGACACTAGAAAACGGAAACCAGGGAGGAATACATGAAACGTCATATTGCAAAAGGCTTTGCGGCCATTACGGCCACCTGCTGCGCTGCCCTGATGGCTGCCAGCGCAAGCTTTGCTCAGGAAGTCCAACTCAGGATGGAAAGCCCTGTAGGCATGAGCTTTCTGTGGACCCAGATCTATGTGCGGTTCGCAGATGAGGTGACGGAAAAGACCGGCGGAGATGTAAAGATACAAATCTTTGCAAATTCCGAACTGAGCCGCGACACGATCACACAGTTCGAGAACATACAGGCCGGCACGGTGGATGGTGCCGTGGTAAACAGCCAGCCGCTTTCGGTTTTTGACGAACGGCTCAACGTGTTCTCTCTGCCTTTCCAGGCAGGGAGTGCTGAGGAATACTATGCGCTGCTTGATGGCCCGGGAAAGGAACTCTGGCAATCCGCATTCGACAAGCTGGGCGTCGTTGGCATTCCGGAGGCTTCCTCGATGGGTGGCTTTCGCCAGTTGACCAACTCGAAGAGGGTGGTGCGCACGCCTGCCGAACTGGAAGGATTGACCATCCGCATGCCCGGCTCGCCTCTGTACAAGGATGTCTGGGAGACACTGAACGTAAACACGTCATCCATGCCGTTTGGTGAAATGATCACAGCGCTGGAAAAGGGTGTCGTCGACGGCCAGGAAAACCCGACCAACATCATCGAAGCAGGCAAGCTCTTCGAATATCAGGACTACCTCACGGTCTGGAATTATTCGAACTCCGCGCTGACGTTCGCGTTCAACGAGGGCAGCTGGAAGAAGCTGTCGGATGACCAACAGAAGATCATGCGCGAAGCTGCCGTGAACGCCGCCAACTGGCACCGCGAAGAGATCAAGAAGGTGGACGCTGAACTGCTGGATCGCTACGGCAAGGATGGCGCGTTCAAGGAAATCAGCATGCTCTCATCGGACGAAATAGCCTCGTTCAAGCAGGCGATGGAACCGGTCTACAAGATCTGGAGCGAACGGCTTGGATCCGATGTAGCCGGACCTTTCTTGCCGAAGTAGATGACGGCGCAATCAAAAAACACGTTCCTGTCCGGCGAAAAAAAGCCGGACAGGAAGCAATGGCTTGGGAGACCGGCAGCTCAGATTGCAGAGCGGCTTAACCGGTACATTTTCTATGTCGAGAAAATGCTGCTTTTCGCAGCGATGGCGACGATGATGGTTTGCATGAACTGCGTCATTCTTTCCAGATACATTCAGCCCCTCAGCCTCGGCCATCTGTCGGACGTCGCAGTGGGGCTTATTCCCTGGGTGGGTCTGCTCGGCGCTTCTGCAGCACTCTATCGGGGCAGGCACATAGGAATGGTGCTTCTGCGCGATGCGTTGCCAAGCAGTATATCCAATGCTGCGCGTATGGTTTCGGATGTGGTTATCCTGAGTTTCCTCATGATGCTGGTCTGGGCAGGATGGGGGCTGGTGGAAAGGCAGATCGTCAGCGGCGTTACGACATCCGCGATGGAGATCCCGCGGTTTCTGGTTACGCTTTCACTCCCTGTGGGGGCAGGGCTCGCCATTCTGCACCAATTGCTATTCATGTTCGCGGGCGAGAAAAGCCGCATGGTAGCGGTGGGTGAAGAGGCCGAGCACCCGTTCCCGCCGGCGTCCCCAAACGGCCAACCGGATTAAGGGGCTCTTTGTGATGGTGGGATTGATCGTCATTCTAGCCTTTCTTGTCACCGTGGTGGTGGGAACTCCAATTGCATTCGCCTTGGGCATCGCCTCTGTCGCGGGCTTCATGGCGGCAGGTGAACAGGTCTCCCAGATATCAAGCCTGGTTATCCGGGCGATGGATCAGGAACTCATCATCGCGATCCCCTTCTACGTCCTGGCCGGGCTGCTGCTTGCCAGAAGCAACATTCTGAACCCTTTGATGGAGCTGTGCATGGTGCTGTTGCGGCGCATCCGCGGCGGCATGATCGTTGTTTCGGGCATCTCGTCGGTGATGTTTGGCGGGATGACCGGTTCGGGGCCGGCCGAGGCGGCGTCGCTTGCCGCGATTCTTTCCGGTCCCATGAAGAAGCAGGGA
>JAYZVT010000153.1:0-6966 GCA_036155355.1 Pseudomonadota bacterium | reverse complement strand
AACCTTCGGTGACGAAGGACGGACGTCCGATCACGCTCCAGATCAATGCTGGACTGCTGGTTGATCTCCCTGCCCTGGAACAGTCGGGGGCGACCGGTATCGGACTGTTCCGCACCGAGTTGCAGTTCATGATTTCATCGACGCTGCCGCGGCTCGACCGCCAGATGGAGATCTATAAGACTGTGATTGAGTCGACGCAGGGGAAGCCCGTCGTCTTCCGGTCGCTGGATATCGGCGGCGACAAGATGCTTCCCTACATGCGGCACGCCCCGGAGGCCAACCCTGCGCTCGGCTGGCGTGCGGTGCGCATGGCTCTTGACCGTCCGGGCCTGTTCCGTACTCAGATCCGCGCTTTGCTTCGCGCGGCCGCCGGAACCGAGCTGCGAGTAATGATTCCGATGGTCGCCCAATGCGACGAATTCGAGGCGGCGAAGGCGCTGGTGGAGCGCGAGCGCTGGCACCTGCAGAAGCATGGGCATGCGCTTCCAGAGCGTATCCTGCTCGGCGCCATGCTTGAGGTGCCCTCCCTGCTGTGGCAACTGGACAGGCTGCTTCCACTGGCAGACTTCGTCTCGGTTGGCAGCAATGACCTGCTGCAGTTCATGTTCGCGGCGGATAGGGGCAATATGCGGGTGGCTGATCGATTCGACCCACTTTCACTGCCGGTACTGCGCGCGCTCAAGCATATCGCCGACGAAGGGAAACGCTTCGACACGCCAGTGAGCCTGTGCGGCGAAATGGCGGGGCGGCCGCTGGAAGCCATGGCGCTGGCCGGCCTCGGATTCAGGACCATTTCCATGGCGCCAGCGTCAGTCGGCCCCATCAAGGCTATGATCCGTAGCCTCGATCTTGGAGCGCTCGAGATCCGGATGACCGCGCTACTGGCCGGAAGTGAAGGTGACTGCCGAGGCGCGCTTTCGCGGTTCGCCGAGCAGGCGGAAGTGGAAATCTGAACCGCCAATGCCCAATTGCCTTGCAGTAACGTCGACAGTTGCCTAAATGCGCGGCCACGCCTTAGACTCCACGCCCTGATTTGGTTCGGCGGATGCGCGTCGTACCTGGTTGGCAAGCAAGAGGTGGGGGCGTGGAGGACACCGTCAATCGGCCTCCGGGCAGGACGGCTGGACCAAGTGGCGCCGACGGCGGCAAGCGCACTCTCATCCGCGGAATCCAGGCCATGCCAGCGGCGATCGACAAGGAAATCGCGATCATATTCCAGGAAATGCGGCGCGCCGCTCATCTGGAGAAAGCGCAGCTCAGCGACCAGTTGCGCACGCCGGTATCGGTCATCGATGCGCTGGAGAGCGGCATTCTCCACGCCCTGCCAAGCTGGCCCGAGACCATCCGTGTCGTAAACGCCTATACCCGCATGCTGGGGCTCGATCCGCGGCCAATCCTCCGGCGCATCCGCTCGCAACTGGATGCCGCGGGCGTCGTAAGGCCGGCGCCGCCTGCAGCCAAGCCGGCTGTACCCAAGGCTCAACCGCCCTCGGCCCCCATCGGAGAAGCGGCCCCTGTGCGGCCTGAGCCCGAGCCGGCGCCAAGGGCCGCACCGCCCGCCGAGGCAGTGGCGGTCCAACACCGGCCGCAGCCTGTGCCTGAATCCGAAAATATTGACGAATCAATAGCCGCTTCAGCCGAGCCGGATGTGCCTGGGGTGACCCAGGAAGATGCGGATTTTAGTGAGGACGAGGCCGGGACGTCTCCCCCGGAACGAGGCGTGCTTGGCTGGATAAGGCTTTCGGCGAGATGGATTTTTATACTCGCGCTTTGTGGCGCACTGGGCTACGCAATTTCGCACGCGGTGCGGAATCCTGACGGCGTGGCCGGTTTCATAGACAGGCTGCCGGAACCGATCCCCTCCGCGGCCAGGCTGATCCGCGACATCGTTGCGCCAGCCCGGAACAGCAAGGCGTCGGAAACCACACCGCCGCCGCGCAACGAAAAATCCGACCGGCTTCCCGAGGGTCAGGCTCCGGCCGTCCGCTAGGGGCCGTTCACCAGGAGCATCCGCTCGTGTCGATGGGCGCCCTTCCTTCAGAGAAACTCGACCAGGTCGTGGCACGATGGGAGTCGGTGCAGTCCAGGCTGTCCTCCGGTCCGGACCAGCAGACCTATGTGAAGCTGGCGCGGGAATTCGCCGAGCTCGACCCGGTCGTGGCGGCGATCCGCAAGCTGCGCAAGGCCCAGAGCGACAGGGAAGGGCTTGAAGAGATTTTGGGCGATGCCGCTGCCGACGGAGAAATGGCGGCGATGGCGCAGGAAGAACGCGATGGCCTCGACGCGACGATCGAGACTCTGGAACGCGACATCACGTTGCTCCTGCTGCCAAAGGACGCCGCCGACGAAAAGAGCGTGATCCTCGAAGTGCGTGCCGGCACGGGCGGTGAGGAAGCTGCACTGTTTGCAGCGGACCTGTTCCGCATGTATCAGCGCTACGCGGATCTGAAGGGCTGGAAAGTCCAGATTATTTCCGCAAGCGAGGCTGCAGCGGGCGGTTACAAGGAAATCATCGCAGGCATTTCCGGCAAGGGAGCCTTCGCACGGCTAAAATTCGAATCCGGCGTGCACCGTGTACAGCGCGTTCCGGCGACGGAGTCGAGCGGGCGCATCCACACGTCTGCGGCCACAGTCGCGGTACTGCCGGAGGCCGAGGATGTCGATGTGGAGATCAACGAGAACGACCTGCGTATCGACGTGTTCCGCGCCAGCGGGCCGGGTGGCCAGTCGGTCAACACTACCGACAGCGCCGTACGCATAACGCATATACCGACCGGCCTTGTGGTCAGCCAGCAGGACGAGAAATCCCAGCACAAGAACAAAGCCAAGGCGCTGAAGGTGCTGCGCGCGCGCCTTTACGAGATGGAGCGTCAGCGCCTCGACGACGAGCGTGCGGCGAGCCGCAAAGGGCAGGTTGGCAGCGGCGACCGGTCTGAGCGAATCCGCACTTATAACTTTCCGCAGTCGCGGGTTACCGATCACAGAATCGGCCTCACCCTGCACAATCTGCATGAGGTGCTGGAAGGCGACGGCCTTGACGAGGTGATCGACGCGCTTGTCACCGAGCACCAGGCTGAACTGCTGGCGGCGATGAATGCTGAAGCCGCACCCTGAACCGCATATGCCGCAGAACGCGAAGACAACCCTTGCGGGCGCGATGACCGAGGTCGCGGGACGGCTGCGACATGCCGGGCTGGAAACGCCTGAACTCGATGCGCGGCTTCTGCTCTGTTCGGCCTGCCGGGTGTCGCACGAGTCCTTGCTGCGTGAATCAGGGCGCATTCTCTTAGCCGACGAGCGCGCACGTCTGGATGGTTTCTGCGAGCGGCGGCTTGGGGGCGAACCGGTGTCTCGCATTGTCGGGCGCCGGGAATTCTGGGGCCGGGAGTTCGCGGTCACATCCGCAACACTCGATCCCCGCGCCGACAGCGAAACATTAATCGAAGCGGCGCTGGCGCTGACGCAGGGGAGAGAACCGCCAAGCGAGATCCTTGACCTGGGTACGGGTACAGGCTGCCTACTGATCTCGCTTCTGGGGGAATTCCCGGGCGCCACAGGTGTTGGTATCGACGCCAGCGAGGAGGCACTTGCGGTGGCCCGGGCGAATGCGGAGCGGCTCGGCTTCGCCGGCCGGGCACGCTTTGTCCGTGGGGACTGGCTTGTTGGCCAGGAGGGACGCTACGGGCTTGTGGTTGCCAATCCCCCATATATCCCCAGCACAGACCTTGCCGGGCTCGCGCCAGAGGTCGCGAAGCATGATCCGCGCAGGGCGCTCGACGGCGGCCCGGATGGCCTGGAAGCCTATCGGCGTATTGCCGAAAACCTGGAGACCGTTTTGGCGCCCGGGGGCCTCGTCCTGCTGGAGATTGGCGCTGGGCAATCGGAAGCGGTTCTGGCCGTTTTCGGGGCCTGTGGATTTGCGTCCCTGGGGAGCGAAAACGGCCTGTGGAAGGACCTCGGAGGCCATGTCAGGTGCGTCGCCTTGGCGCGGCCAGGCACCCGTGGCTAGCCAAAAAAATGTTGGAAATTGACGCCGATCAGGCTAGGTTCTGGGCACGTAACCTGTTCGCGCGTTTGATGAGCAGGTTGGCGTTTGCAAGCCGACAGAAAAGACGACCACATGCGCACTGGCGCGGTGTGAGCTTGCGCGACGAAGCTGAAAGGCATCATTCGACACGCCATCGCTGAACAAGCATAGGTGCGGAGTTGCCGCCGGCCCCTTGCGGGTGTTTGGGCGTGCGACGACACACTTCAGGCCACGCGACCGGCAAGGGAATCTGCCGGCGGGGCGGCGGCGTCCGTGAGTGGTGAGTTTGAGTTCAACCGTGGGGGAGAAGCGGGCCTGCGATCTCGATGTGCGTGGCGCTTTCAGTCGCCGCGTGATGAGAAGCGGAGGCGATGTTTCCAGAGGGCATTATCCGGAACAGGACAAGATGAGGCAGGGACAACAGAATCGACGGGGACGCGGCCGTGGCCGCAAGGTCCAGAATCCGCTCAGCCGGAACTACGAATCCAACGGCCCGAGCGTGAAGATCCGTGGCACCGCCGCGCATGTGGCGGAAAAGTACATGACGCTGGCCCGCGATGCGCTGGCATCGGGCGACAACGTCATGGCGGAGAATTTCCTCCAGCATGCAGAGCACTACAACCGCATCATCATGTCGGCGCAGGCCCAGTTCACAGGGGGGTCTCAGCCGGGAGCGGAAGGCGCCAACGGATCGGGCGGGCATCGGCCCCAACACGGCGATGGCAACCGGCAGGGAAATGACACTGGCGCAATGCATGGCCAAGACCAGAGCGGCGACGGCAATGATGGCGGCAATGCCCATCACCCGGGCCAGGACGGCGCGAATGGAGCAGGCAGGCAGCATTCCGACGCCACTCCCGAGGATGCCCAGGGCAGCGCCAACGGCTGACCGATGGTGTGCCCGTGCGCTGCCGGGCTCGCTTCAGAAGGGCAGCTTGCCTTTTTTACCAAACTCGATGCTGCTGCCGCGTGATACGCGGCCCGGTGCCGTCACCTTCGCATAGACGCCGAAATCGTCGTGGCCCCAGGTGCGCGTCAGCGCGGCCGTGATCGCCATGTTCCGCGCGCCGGATTTGGGATCGACGGCAGTCGCCTCGCAGCGGCCGGTGCGTTCGAACACATTCAGCCTTGCATCTCCGAGACCGAGTTCCTGGCCGAGCCAAGCGAACTCAATCCAGGGTTCGTGGAGTTCTACGTAAAAGTTGGCGCGGAAGCGCAAGGGATCGACCGGCTTGCCGAGCGCGCGTTCCAGTTCGCGCAGGGACGCCAGGTTGACGATATGGACGCATTTCTCGGACATATCGGTGAAGCTGTGGCCCGGCGCGCAAACAATGCGCGGCGCGCCGCGCAAGTCGGATCCCATGTAACCGGCGAGAAACTGTTCGATCAGCTGGCGGCCTATCGGCGTCACAAGGCTGCCTTTCGCCACCTGCCGGTCATTGCGCAAGATGGTCAGCACGTGGCCGTCCTCCTCGAAGCGTGTCTCAAGGGCGGCAAGACGCTCATTGCGCATGAGCATGAGGAAGGCGACCTTGGGCAAGTGCTCGGGATTTTCGGGATCGAAGCGGCCGGGGCCGTTCTCGACCGCATAGGCCCTGTCGAGGGGAAGCGTCTCGCCCGCAGAGAGGCTCACCTGGTCCAGCGGGTCGGCGCCGAGGCCCTTTACCGGAAAGCGAAAGATGTCGGTGACGCGAGCCGCGCTGGCAGGGGACATTGCTGGGGATTTCGGGTTGGGACCGGGCGATACTGCCCTCTTTTGTTGCGTTCCAGCAACACTATATATCCAGTGGGACTGCCTGATTTAGGGGTTCCCCGGCGCTCTCGCGCCCGGACTGTGAAACCAGGGTGTGATGGACCGGGCTGGGAAGCCAGACGGCAGTCGCGCGCCAGAGAGGGTTAACAAATGGATTTCGAGAAATACACGGACCGCGCCCGCGGTTTCGTCCAGTCGGCACAGTCGCTGGCGCTGAGGGAAGGCCACCAGCAATTCACCCCCGAGCACCTGCTCAAGGTCTTGCTCGACGACGAGGAAGGCCTTGCGGCTGGTCTCATCACCCGGGCAGGCGGGCGTCCAAAGGACGCGCTAGCGGCCACCGAGTTGGCGCTATCGAAGCTGCCCAAGGTCTCCGGCGGAGGTGCGGGGCAGGTCTATCTTGCTCCGGCGACCGCGCGGCTTTTCGACAATGCCCAGCAGATCGCCACCAAGGCTGGCGACAGCTTCGTCACCGCCGAGCGCCTGCTGCTGGCACTTGCCATGCAAAAGGACGCACAGGCAGCAGGTATTCTGGAGAAGGCGGGAATCACACCCTCGAGCCTCAATCAGGCAATCAACGATATCCGCAAGGGCCGGACGGCCGACTCAGCTTCGGCCGAGCAGGCCTATGACGCGCTTAAGCGCTATTCCCGCGATCTGACCGAAGCGGCCCGCGAGGGCAAGCTGGACCCGGTGATCGGGCGCGACGAGGAAATCCGGCGCACGATTCAGGTGCTGTCGCGGCGCACCAAGAACAACCCGGTGCTGATCGGCGAGCCGGGCGTCGGCAAGACCGCTATCGCGGAAGGGCTGGCGCTGCGTATCGTCAATGGCGATGTGCCCGAAAGCCTGAAGGACAAGCAACTGCTGGCGCTCGACATGGGCGCGCTGATCGCCGGTGCGAAATATCGCGGCGAATTCGAGGAACGGCTGAAGGCCGTGCTGTCGGAGGTGCAGGCGGCGGCGGGCGGCGTCATCCTGTTCATCGACGAAATGCATACGCTGGTCGGCGCCGGCAAGGCCGAGGGAGCGATGGATGCCTCCAACCTGCTCAAGCCGGCGCTGGCGCGGGGTGAACTGCATTGTGTGGGCGCCACCACACTGGACGAGTACCGCAAGCATGTGGAGAAGGACGCGGCGCTGGCGCGGCGATTCCAGCCCGTCTTCATCACCGAACCGACAGTGG
>JAYZVT010000152.1:0-2901 GCA_036155355.1 Pseudomonadota bacterium | reverse complement strand
TGGCGCGTCGACCTTGTGGCGGTGATGCATCTCCAGAATTTCGACGTCGAAGTCATCGCCAAGGGTTTCCGCCACCTTGGCGGTCAGCGCGACCAGCAAGTTGACGCCCAGGCTCATATTGCCAGCCTTGACGATAGTGGCGTGACGGGCGGCCGCCTTGATCTTTTCCTCGTCTCCAGAGGAAAAGCCGGTGGTGCCGATGACATGAACGATACGCGCCTGGGCGGCCAGTCCCGCGAAGGCGACGCTGGCGGCGGGAACAGTGAAGTCGAGCACGCCGTCCACATTGGCGAACAGCGACAGCGCATCGGCGACGACGGGCACGCCGACGGTGCCGAGGCCAGCCAGTTCGCCGATGTCCTTGCCGACGAAAGGCGAGCCCTCGGCCTCCACGCCGCCGGCGATCACGCAGCCGGGCGCGGCGTGAACGGCGCGGGCGAGTTCGCGGCCCATGCGGCCGCCCGCGCCCATGATGGCCAGTCTCATGTCAGACATCGGGATATTCCAGGTTCTTCAAGCATCGCCCTATAGCAAGGGCCAAGGGGGCTGGAAAGCGCCGCGGCGAAAGATCGTTACGCCTTTTCCCGCTTGATGGCGTCGCGGATGAACTGGTGCGCCTCCTCGGCCTCGCCCCAGCGCACTACCTTCACCCATTTGCCCTTTTCCAGGTCCTTGTAATGCTCGAAGAAGTGGCCGACCTGGTTGATGAGGATTTCCGGCAGATCGCGGTAGGAGGACATATCGCGATAAAACGGCGAGAGATCATCGTGGGGGACGGCGAGGATCTTTTCGTCCAGACCCTTCTCATCCTGCATGACGAGCACCCCAACCGGGCGCGAGCGGATGATGGCGCCTGGCACCACGGGCACCTGGCCGACCACGAGGATATCCACGGGATCGCCGTCTTCCGACAGTGTATGCGGGAGGAAGCCGTAGTTGGCCGGATAATGCATGGGCGTGTGCAGGAAGCGGTCCACGTAGAGCGCGCCGGCGGCCTTGTCGAGCTCGTATTTGATCGGCACGCCGCCGAGTGGAATCTCGATGATGGCGTTCACGTCATAGGGCGGGTTCTTGCCGACGGGTATGGAGTCGATGTTCATCTGGCTTTGCTCCGGCCGTGCGCCCCTGGCTTTCGCCGGGGGCCGATCCATTTATGATAGCGCGGCTTTGGAGGAAAGGGGCGGCGAGATGCGTCACATGGTCAGGCGGGTAGTTGTCGCGGCCGCGATAGCCTGCGCGATGACCTGCGCGCCGGCGCGGGCGGCGGATGTTTCCAGCGCCTATACGGGTCTCGACCTGGACAAGGACTGCAAGCTGCTGACACTTTCCAACGAAGGCTCCGGTTTGGCGGAGTGGCGCTGCAAGGGATATGGCGGCATGGAGGTGCGCCTGGTGGAAAGCGACCTGCGTTTCCATGTGTCCTATGGCGGGAACGCCGGGAACCAGATCGCGGCCGGCCAGACGCTGCCGCGCTTCAACAGGCCGCACAAGACGCTGGAATGGCGGCTGATGAAGCAGGGCGGCAGGCCGGTTCCCTTCGCCACGATCCTGCGCTTCTTCGCGGAAGCCGACGGCGAAAAGGCGCAATATCTGGTGGTGACGAAGCTTGCGGGCGAGGAGGCCTGCTGGGTCGGCATCGTGCCGGTCGCCGGAAACAAGCAGGCGAACGAGACGGCGCGGCAGCTGGCCGACAGCCTCGCGCGCTCAGGGAAATGCCCGCAGGACGTGGTGCCCCATTACGGGCCTGGACTTACAGTGATCGAAGCGCGTTAGACTGGTCGGCTACCGCCAGCCGAAGGCCACTTTTTTCACCGGCACATCGGCGAAGCGCTCGGTGGTCTTGGCCACCGGCCTGCCGCCGCGGTCGAGATAGAAGTTGCAGGCGCGCGGGTTGTCCACGATGGCCCAGACCAGCAGTCCCTTGAGCCGCCGGTCCTCGAGGCGCTGGCGGGCACCCTCAAACAGCCGCTTGCCGAAGCCAAGCCCCTGGAAGACGGTGGAGACGTACAGCTCGAAGATTTCGCCGCCGAAGGGTGCGCCACGCAGCCTCGCCCGCCCGAAAGTGGCGTAGCCGACAGGCTCATCCTCGAAGGAAACCACCAGCGCCGACATGTCCTGCCCAAGCTGCTCGTGCCACCAGCCGGGGCCCCGCCGCGCGATCATGCGCTGGAGCGGCAAGTGGGGGAGGATGCCCTGATAGGCCGAGCGCCAGCTTTCGGCGTGAATGGCGGCAAGGGCGTCGGCATCGGCGACGCGCGCCTGACGCAGGCTGACGAGCGCGGTGGTCATGGGCGCATCATAGCGCGGCCTTGAGCGAATGGCAGCCTCGGGGCGCAAATTTGATCGGGCAAAACGCTCAGGAAACGGCGGCCGTGCGGGCGCGCTCCATCTTCTTGCGCTCATGGGGATCGAGATGGCGCTTGCGCAGCCGGATCGTCGCCGGCGTGACTTCGACCAGCTCGTCATCGTCGATCCAGGCGAGCGACTTCTCAAGCGTCATCTGCACCGGCGGGGTCAGCCGAACGGCCTCGTCCTTGGAGGTGGTGCGGATGTTGGTGAGCTTCTTGCCCTTCAGCACATTCACTTCGAGATCGTTGTCGCGGGTGTGGATGCCGACGATCATGCCCGGATAGACCTTCACGCCCGGCTCGATGATCATCGGTCCGCGGTCTTCCAGATTCCACAGGGCATAGGCCACCGCCTCGCCGGGCTCATTGGCAATGAGCACGCCGTTGCGGCGTCCGGGGATATCGCCCTTGAAGGGCGCATAGTCGTGAAAGAGCCGGTTCATGACGGCGGGGCCGCGCGTGTCGGTGAGCAACTCGCCCTGGTAGCCGATAAGGCCACGTGTGGGCGCATGGAAGACCAGCCGCTGGCGGCCGCCGCCCGAGGGGCGCATCT
>JAYZVT010000151.1:0-12578 GCA_036155355.1 Pseudomonadota bacterium | reverse complement strand
ACGAGTTTGTGGCGCGTGCACGCGACATCTGCGGAACCGGCATCAGGGTCCTGTCGGGCGAGGACGAGGCCGAGCTTGCAGCAGCAGGCGTCGTCGCCGGCTTTCACCATGCCGACGGTCTGGCCGGTGATCTCGGCGGCGGCAGTCTTGAAATCATCGACATCAGGGATGGCGAGCGCCGTGGCGGAGTCACCCTGCCGCTGGGCGGCCTGCGCCTTATCGACTGGTCCGGCAACAGCCTGAAGAAGGCGTCGAAGCTGGTGGATGAAACCCTCGAGAATGTTGATTTGCTGAAGGAAGGGAAGGGGCGGCCCTTCTATGCCATCGGCGGCACCTGGCGCGCCGTCGCCCGTCTGCACATGAACCGCCGCAACTATCCCCTTAACGTCATGCACGGCTACCGATTGTCGGCAAACGAGGCCATCAGTTTCGCTAACCTGCTTGACCATCTCTCGCCGTCATCCATGGCCGGAGTCCGCGCTATACCCAAGGCACGACGCGAGACGGTGCCCTTCGGCGCGCTCGTACTGGAGCGTCTGCTCAAGCGCACGCGCTCCAGCGAGGTCATCATTTCCGTCTATGGACTGCGCGAGGGTCTGATTTATTCCATGCTCGGCGAGGAAGAGCGGCGCAAGGACCCGCTGCTGTCTGGATGCGAGGAACTCGCGCGCCTGCGCTCGCGCTCGCTGGAACATGCGAAGGAGCTGTGCCGCTGGACCGACGCGCTCTTCGCCGGACCGGGCCCCGTTGAAACGCCGGCGCAGCGGCGCCTGCGCCATGCCGCCTGCCTGCTGTCCGACATCGGCTGGCGCGCCCATCCCGACTATCGCGGCCAGCAGAGCCTCAACATCATCGCCCACGCCGACTTCGGCGGCATCGACCATCCCGGGCGTGCGTTCCTGGCGCTGGCCATCTTCTTCCGCCACGAAGGACTGGTGAAAGAGGAACTGGCGCCGCGCCTGCACGAACTGGCCGACGAGACCGGCTTCAAGCGCGCCCGCATCATCGGCACCGCAGTCCGCGCCGCCCACATGCTTTCGGCTGGAATGCCGGGGATAATCTGCGAGACGGTGCCATTCTACGAAGGCCGCAATCTTGTCTTGCCATTGCGCGGACGCATCGCCGATCTGCGCGGCGAAAGGCTGGAACGGCGCTTCGTCTCGCTGGCACGCGAACTGGGCGTGACCCCGGAGATCCGCGTGCTGGACGGCACCGGAGACGGCCAGTCCTACGCGTCTTCCGGGCGCGACCGCGCCACCGCCTGATAGGCAGGCACGGCATCCTCGCGCACGGACGCCGCGCCGCCGGCACGCTTGTGGTCCGGAACCGTCGTCACCTGGCCGTCGCGGATGGCGAGCGCCAGCTCGCCGCGCTTCAGCTTCAGCGCGTCATCGCCGAACAGCTTGCGCCGCCAGCCCTTGAGGCCGGGCACATCCGCCTCGTCCTCGCGCACGATGCGCTCCAGGTCCTCGCCATTGGCGATCAGCTTGGGCGCCACGCCGTGCCGTGCCGCCGCGCTTTTCAGCAGCACTCGCAGCAGGTCGAGGATGGCGGCCTCGCCGCTGTCCAATGGCTCGTTGCGCTCGATCCGCGGCACGCTCGACATGTCGCGCCGCCGCCCGCGCGCCACCGCCTCCAGCACCGCACGGCCCCGCGCCGAGCGGGCGAAGCCGCGATGCAGCGAACGCAGTGAATCCAGCTCGCTTTCCGTTTCGGGCGCCTGCTGGGCGATGTCCTGTATGGCCTCGTCCTTGAGCACGCGCCGCCGCGGCACGTCCTGCTCCTGCGCCTCGCGTTCGCGCCACTCCGCCAGCTCCATCATGATGGCAAAGGCCTTGCGCGACTTGCCGCGCTGCTTGAGCCGCTGCCAAGCCAGCTCGGGATGCTGCTGGTAGGTGGCGGGATCGGTGAGCACCGCCATTTCCTCGTCCAGCCAGCGCGCCCGCCCCGACTGCTCGAGCTGGTGCTGCAGCTGCGGGAACAGGTCGCGCAGATGGGTGACGTCGCCGAGCGCGTAATGCAGCTGCTTGTCCGACAGCGGCCGGCGGCTCCAGTCGGTGAAGCGCGAGGTCTTGTCGAGATCGTGCCGCAGCAGCTTCTTCACCAGCATGCCGTAGCTGACCGATTCCCCGAAGCCGCACACCATTGCCGCGATCTGCGTGTCGAACAGCGGATGCGGGATGACGTTCGCCATGTGGTGGACGATCTCCACGTCCTGGCGCGCCGCGTGGAACACCTTGAGCACGCGCTCATTGGTCATCAGCGAGAAGAAGGGGGCGAGATCGAGGCCGGGCGCCTGCGCGTCCACCAGCGCCTCGTCGCTCCCGCCCGCCATCTGGATCAGGCAGAGCCTGGGCCAGAATGTGGTCTCGCGCATGAACTCGGTGTCCACGGCGACGAATTCGCAGGCCGCGAGCCGCGCGCACAGCGCGGCCAACTCGTTACTGTCGGTCACCACTTTCATTGCCGCTCCTATAGCGCAGCCCCGCCGGATTGTCCCGCCCCGCGGCCCGGGCGGGGCGATTTTGCACATGGGCGTCGCGTCGCCCGTCTTGTGACTGAAAAGACTGGCGAAATCCGGGCAGGCGGGGCAGGGCACGCGTTCCTTCCGCGGAGGAACGAATCCCGCCCCTGCTTGTTTTCGACGCAAGAGGGAGGATCACGCGTGCCCGCCAAGCCAACCCGACCGGACAAGCCCGCCCGGACCGCCAGACTTGCCCGACCCGCGATGACAACCCGCCCAGCCGGGAACGCGCCCGACCGCCGCTCGCTGATGCGCACCGCCGCCACCCTGTCGGCCACCGGCTTGTTCCTGCTGGCGGTCATCTACTTCTTCTCCTGGGCACGGGTGGTGGTCATTCCATTTGCCGTCGCCGTCACCATCGGCCTGACGCTCGGCCCCGTGGCCGCGCGGCTGGAGCGCCACATGCCACCCGCCGCCGCTGCGCTGGTCATGCTGCTGGCGTTGTTCCTCGGTGTGCTCGGCCTGTTCATGCTGCTCGCCATCCCCGCGCAATACTGGTATGGCCGCCTGCCCGACGTGCAATATGCACTGCAGGATCTGCTGTTCTCCCTCAAGGGTCCCTTCGAGACGCTGAAGAAGATCGGCAAGACCGTGGAAGAAGCGCGCGAGGCCGTGCAGGGCGAGGCCAACGATACCGCGCGCCCGCTCGACGTCTCGGTGGAACGCTTCAGCCTCGTCGCGCTGGTGTTCACCTCTGTGCCCGTCATGATCGGCCAGCTCATCATGTTCGTCGGCGGCTTCGCCTTCTTCCTCGCCAACCGCGACCGCCTGCGCCTCGGCCTCGTCTCCCTGTTCCGCAGGAGCGGGCACCGCATGGTGGTGGCGCGCATCTTCCGCGACATCGAGCATTTCCTCTTCCGCTATCTGACCGCCATCTCCGTGGTCAATCTTGGCTTCGGCGCGGCGACGGCGCTGGTCATGTATCTGCTCGGCATGCCCTCGCCGCAGCTGTGGGGCGCGCTGGCGGCGCTGCTCAACTTTATTCCCTATGTCGGCCCGGCCATCGTCACCTTCATCCTCGCCGGCGTCGGCCTCATCACCTTCGATCCGCTGCTGGCGGCGCTGACGCCCGCCGCCCTGTTCATCTGCCTCAACGTCATCGAGAGCCAGTTCGTCACGCCCCAGGTGGTCGGCAGCTCGGTCACGCTCAATCCCTTCCTCGTGTTCCTGTCGCTCGCCTTCTGGGCCTGGCTGTGGGGCCCCATCGGCGCTTTTCTCGCCGTGCCGCTGCTGATCATGGCCATGGTCGCGGCGACGCACCTGCTGGTGCACAGCCCCCGCGCCGGCCCCGCCACTTATGGCAAGCCACTGGCCGCGCGCGCCAATGGCTGGCTGTTCCACCGCGCGGTGCCCCCGCGCGCGTGAACGGGTCGACGTTCCGGGCGCGCATCAAGGCAGACAAGGCTGCGTCCGATACCAATGCCTGACATTGCCCCGCCCATCTGCTATGGGCCTTGGCGCAAGGTGAGGCGGGAGGTGCGTACATGGCCGGGCCGCGGCAGGGAGTGACGCTTGGCGTGCGCCCGACGCTGATCGTCAGCATCGGCGCGCTGGTGGTGGTCGCCGTCGGCCTCGTCGCCGGCCTCTCCTGGCTCAGCACCCGCGACATCGTCGGCAGCCTCGGCAGCGGCCTCGTCAACCAGGGCCTCGCCCGCTTCGAGCTGTCGCTGCGGCGCGAGCTGGACGCGGTCAACCACCAGGCCGCCTATGTGGCCCAGGCCTTCGCAAAAGGCCTCTACAGCTTCGACGAGCCCGAGCGCCTCGCCGATTTCCTCGCCGGCTCCGTCGCCGCCGCGCCGCAGATCGGCGCCATGGTTGTGGGCGGCGCTTCGGGAAGTTCGGGCGGCAGTGAAGGCGGGCGGGCGCTGCGGCTCACCCGCGAGACGCGCGGCGCCCCGGCGGTGGTGGAGGCCATCGACATCCGCCCCGACAGCGGCCTTGCCCGGCTGGCGGCGCGCGCCGCCGCGGCCAAGACCGCCTTCTGGCGCGACCCCATCTATCTGCAGCGGGCGAAGTCCACCATCCTCGGCCTCACCGTGCCGCTCCGGAACGGCGACACCCATCTGGGCTTCATGGCGGCCGGCGTGTTCTCGCGCACGCTCTCGGAAGACATGCGCGGGCGCAGCCGCTCGGGCCGCTTCACGCCCTTTCTCCTGCTCGGCCTCGACCGGGTCATCGCCCATCCCAATCTGGCCGACGGCGAGCACCCGGTCTCGTCGGAAAAGCCGCTGCTCGGCATCGGCGAGGTGGGCGATCCGGTGCTGGCCAGGCTGGGCGAGGCGCGGCCGCTCAAGGGTGCCGACCTGAAGCTGCGCGAGGGCTCGCGCGCCCTCGTGGTCAGCCTGAACGGCGTCGAGCACCAGGTATTCCTGCGCGCCATCGAGGGCTATGGCGATGCCACCTTCCATGTGGGCGTGCATGTGGCGCAGTCGCGGCTGAGCCGCACCGTCGCCGCGCTCCGCCATCAGGCGTTCCTCGGCGGCGGGCTGCTGCTGGCCGCGCTCGGCCTCGCCATCATGCTGAGCCGCGCCATCGCGCTGCCCATCCGCCGCGCCGCCTCAGGCGTGTCGCGCATCCGCAGCCTCGACTTCGACCAGGTGAACCAGCTGCCGCGCAGCATGCTGCGCGAGGTGGACGAACTGGCCACCTCCTTCAACGCCATGCTTGTCGGCCTGCAGTCCTTCGGCAGATATGTGCCGCGCCGCCTCGTCGCCAGCCTGATCCGCGAAAACCGCGCCGTCGGCTCCGAGGAGCGCGCGCTCACGGTGATGTTCACCGACATCGCCGGCTTCTCGGGCATCAGCGAGAAGATGGGCGCGCGCGAGCTTGCCGCCTTCCTCAACGAGCATCTGGCCATGGTCACCGACTGCATCGAAGCCGAGGGCGGCACCGTGGACAAGTATATCGGCGACGCGGTCATGGCCTTCTGGGGCGCGCCCGACGCGCTCGACAACACCGCCATTCCCGCCTGCCGCGCCGCCCGCGCCATCGGCGATGCGCTGAAGCGCGACAATGCGCGGCGCGCGAAGGAAGGACTGGAGCCGGTGCGCCTGCGCATCGGCATCCACACCGGTCCGCTGGTGGTCGGCGACATCGGTTCGCCCCAGCGCATCAACTACACCGTCGTCGGCGACGTGGTGAACGCGGCCCAGCGCCTGGAGGCGCTCGGCAAGGAAATCGCCGGCGGCGCCGAGCTGACCGTGCTCATCAGCCGCGAGACCGAACGCCTGCTTCCCGCCGACATGCCGCGCAAGGCGCGCGGCTCCTTCCATGTGAAGGGCAAGGAGCAGCCCATCGACGTCTTCGAGCTGGCCTGAAACCTTGACAGCGCGCGCCTGCCGTGGCCCTTGCCCGCTGAAGACAATCGCAGCACATCAGGAGAGCGGACAATGGCGAAGACGGCCGACACCTGGCGGGTCTATCTCTCGGGCGAGATCCACACCGACTGGCGCCAGCGCATCGAAGAAGGCGCGCGCGCGGCCGGCCTGCCCGTGGCCTTCTCCGCCCCCGTCACAAATCACGGCTTTTCCGACGATTGCGGCGTCGCCATCCTCGGGTCCGAGGACAAGCCCTTCTGGAAGGACCGCAAGGGCGCCGGCGTCAACGCCATCCGCACCCGCACGCTGATCGCCAAGGCCGACATCGTCATCGTCCGCTTCGGCGACCAGTACAAGCAGTGGAATGCCGCCTTCGACGCGGGCTATGCCTCCGCTCTCGGCAAGCCGCTCATCGTCATGCACGACCCCCAGCACACCCATGCGCTGAAGGAAGTGGACGGCGCCGCGCTCGCGGTCGCCGAGACGCCGGAGCAGATCGTGGCCCTGCTGCGCTATGTCATCACCGGGGAACTGGACGGGCAGGCGGCCCGGCAGGCCGCGGAGTAGCGCGAGGCGTCAGCGCCAGTCGCCTGCCTTGCGTCCCGCCATGAGCCAGTAGGCCAGTCCGCCTGCCAGCCCCGCCAGTCCGAACAACGCCGCCTCGGCGATGGCCGCCGCATCGGGCGTGCCCAGCATTCGCGGCGACAGCGAGATATATGTGCCCATGGCCAGCAATGCCGCGGGCAGGGCGTAGGCGAGGGGATTGCGCCAGCCCAGGGCCTCATAGAGCACGACCGCCAGCGTCATCGGCACGGCGCTGATGATGGCGGCCATGAGCATCATGAACAGCCCCGCCGCCGGAGCCGCCGCGAACAGGACAGGCGACAGGCCGAGCCCGGTCCAGTAGCCCGGATGGGGCAACAGCCATGCGCCGAGGGCGAACAGGCATGACAGCGCCAGGAAGAAGACGGTGAGGCCGGCGATGTAGCCAACGAGGATCAGCAGCAGTCGCGTGACAGCCTTCATTCTGCACACTGCCTGACGATGCCGAGCCCGCCTGATGGGGCGCCGCCGGTCTTGTCCGCGGGCCGGGGCAGGGGCGCTATTGCAGCGCCTTCAGCCGGGCGGCGTTCTGCCGGTCCGGCTCGAGGCAGAAGCGGCAGTTCTGCACGGCCGGGTCGCCGAGCGGCCAGCTCTCCGCGCGGTTGGCGCGGTCGGTCGCAAGCCACGTGCCCCGCGACTTGTAGGCACCGGTGTCGATCGTGCGCGTATCCAGATCCAGCGGCGGGATGGGCGTGCACGAGACGGTAGCAGGCTGGTTCAGCGGTGTGATGATGACGCAGGCCGCACGGGCGGAAGCAGGCAGCAGCGCCGTCGCCAAAAGGGCGGCCAGTGTCAGCCGGGTGAGGTATAGGGTCGGTCGGGTCATCTCTTGAATCCGATGCTGAACAGGAAGCGCGGCTCGCTGTCGCCGCCCTCGAAGTCCGATCCCCCAGCGACAGGATAGGACATCTGCACGCCCGCATGAAGCCCGTTGGTGGCCTCGAAGGAGATGCCAAGTCCGGCCGAAGCCTTCTTCTGTGTGCTGCCGATTTCATCGGGAAGGGCGTCGTTATTCCGCGTCAACCCGCCGTCAAGAAAGACAAAGGGCTGGTAATAGACCTGCATGCCGCTTTTGAGGGTCTTCACGCCGAGCCGGTTGATCTCCACGCGGGCGCCGCCGCCAATGTCGCCAAGGCGCTCGCCGGCCAGATAGGCGCTGGCGTAGTTCCAGCCGCCCAAGGTGAACTGTTTCTGCAAGCCAAGCCGGTCGTCCGTCCATTGCGCCTCGCCTCTGGCCGCGAACTGGAACTGCTTTGGCAGGTTGCGCTTGAAGGTGCCGCTGTAGCGCAACACCGTCGGCGTCACGTCTGAGTTGATCCTGATATTCACCGGGTCGGCCCAGTCTACGCCCTGCTCGAGGGTGAAATAACTGAACAGGCCGGTCTTGTCGGACGGGTCGAATTTGAAGCCGAAAGCGCCATAGACGTCGCGGCTGCGCTGCTGGTAGCGCTCGGGCAGGATGCCGGAGCCGGTGGCGTTGCGCCGGGTGCGGCCGTCGCTCGACTGCAGGCCCGCCGTCCCGAACAGCAACAGCCTGTCGGACTTGCGCCAGTAGCGGGTCAGCGATCCGCCGAAGCCATGGTCCAGCGTGGTCTGGTCGTAATAGAGGCTGGTGATCGGTCCGGGGAATGTGCGGGCGTATGCAGTTTTCAGAGTCAGCAGCCAGTCTTTCCTGAAGGGTTGCTCATAGACGAATGACAGATTCTGCAGCTCGGTGAAGTCGCCGGCGGAGACGAGATCGATTTTCAGCGTCTCGCCCAGCCCAAGCTGGTTCTTGAAATGCACGAAGGAGAGGGCGCGATACTCCCCGGTGGAGGCGGGCGCGCCATTCTCCACGCCGGAGCCATAGCTGACGGACTTGGCCGGCTCCGCGCGCACATCGGCAGCCCACAGCGCCGCGACAAGCGCGCACCCGGCCGGGAGACGTGTCAGCCACCTCACCATGTCGATTCCCGCATGGTTGCAACAGGCCGGGAGTCTAGCCGCCGGATACCCGGCGCGAAACGGATTCTGGCGGTTATCAGGCCATTTCCGGTAATTGTTGCCGAACGGCCACGCGCGCGCGAAGCTGCCATTCGACAGGCATCAGCGGGGAATCCCTAGTGGTTTGGGCCAGGATTCACCGCCCAGACCTTCATCATGAAGGCGCAGTTTGTGCCGCCACAGCGGTCCAGATCGCCAAAGGCGGCGTTCGCGTCCTGCTCGTTGCCGGGACCGGGGATGCTGACGCGGTCAAGTTGCGTCGTGCCGCTGCCACGGTCCCAGGGCGAGCCGGTGCCGCTCAGCCCGTCACCCTGCGAGGAGTTCGGGTCTGGATTGACCGTCTGCACGCGCCGGATCATGTATTCGGCCCGGGTCATCCCGCCATAGCGCAGGTCCGCGCGTCCGGCATCACCCGACTGACCTGTGCCGCTGTCGCCTGCAACACAGCTCGCCGTGCGGCCGCCACACGGGCCGCCCGAGCCGGTCTTGTCGCTATCGGCATTCTGCGCCGTGCCTTCACTGTCGGCGGTTTCCTTCGCGTCCTTGTCCGCCGAGTCGGCCGTCTCCTTGGTGTCCTTGGTATCGGACTGGTCCTTGCCGCCCTTGTCGTCCGCGCTGGCGGCCTGGTCCTTGGTATCCTTGTCATACTTGGTGTCCCGGGTGTCGGACTGATCCTTCTTTGCCGGGTCCGGCACTTTCTTGTCCTGTCCCTGCGCGTCGGCCGGTGCATATTTCCCGTCGGCTTCCGTACCGGTGGAGGCGGTCTGGCCGCCCTGACCCGACCGGCCGCCCTGTCCGGAGCCCGTCTGCCCCTGCGCGCCCGTGCCGCCTTCGCCAAGTTTCGAGTCGCCGTCCTTGCTTGGTCCCTTAAGCGCCTTCACCATTATCTCTCCCTCGGGCACGGTGACGCTGAAGCGATAGCTCGCGGCTTCTTCAGTGGACATCGGGCTGCCGTCGCCATGTATGGCCTGCGCAATCTCGCCCGTGTACACATCCAGATAGATCTGTGCGAGCGTCTTGGAGCTCCCGCGCTGGCCTGAAAAGGCATCGGTGAATGTTTCGGCCGTGACCACGATCATTGACGGGTTTCCGAGCGAGTCGTAGTAGGTCGCCCGCAATTGGCCCTCAGCCGTTCTCGAAAAGGATCGGCTAGCCGTATACTCATACTGGTGGTCAATCGGGGCGATGGGGACGGCGTCATCGTCGGCCACCTGGCCGAGATGACCGATATGGACGCCCGATCCGCCGGGCGCAGGATTGCGCAGCGTGTCCAGCGGGCTTTGCGAGGTGAAGCCGGATCCTTCACCCTTTTCGGTCGCGTCCGCCGCGCCCGGCCATTTTCCGTCGCTGCCGGCGGGAGACTTGCCTCCGTCCGCCGGGAGTTCCGGCAACAGGGCCGCTGTATCTTTGCCGCCGTCGCCAGTGAGCGCCGGGCTCAGTCTGGACATGTCGACAAGCTCGGCGATCTCACGCAGATGCCACTCTTCCCATCCCGGCATTGTGGCGATGGCGGGATAGGCCCTCAACACCGACGCAATCGGCATCACCAGCATGGCGCCGTCGCCTTCGCCGACCTCGACTGAATCCGCGCGCAGCGGGTCGTGCGCACCGATCGCATCGGCGTCGATCAGGACCGCGCCAACTTTCCCGAAGCGTGCGTTGGCCTCGCGGACGGCGAAATCCAGTTCGGTCTCTGTCGCCTTGGCGGGTTCTTTCACCGTTGCCGGCAGGGTCGTGGGCGCAGCCACTTTCGGCTTTGTAGCCGGCGTGGTTGTGATCTGTTTCTTGGCGGGACTTCCGCTCGAGCCGCCGGAGCCTGAGCCGCCGCCGAGGCGACTCTTGTCGATGTCGAAGCGCGAGCCCCCGCCCTTGTCCACCGGAGCGTTGAACCGGTTGCGGTCGATATTGACCGCCGGGCCGCCTGACCGGCCGGGGGAGGGAATGGTGATCGGCGGCGGAATAAAGACGCCGCCCTTGCCGGTGTCCGCTGCCGATGCGGGCTGTGACAAACACGTTCCGGCCATCAGCAGGCCGCCGGCGGCCGACAGGATTGAATGGCGGTTCATGACGCTCCTCCAGCTTTGCGGCCGTAGCAGGCGGCATCTTGAAGGCTTGTTGTCGCGCCGTGCGAACGGGCGCCGAACCGTCTACAAGTTGCTCCTGCGGGCCTTCGTCATCGATGTGAATTTGCCGGAGTCTCCATGAACGCCGCATGAACCGTGTGGAGGAGGCCGGGAGTACCCCGATCCTTGACAAATCGCGCCCCCCATGCGCTTTTCCGCCGCGTTCGCCGCCTGCTTCGCCGGGCGCCGATTCCGCCCTGGAAATCCATCTGGCAGGCCAGAAAATGCACGCATACCGGACCCATACCTGCGGCGCGCTGCGCGAGGGACAGGTGGGCGAAAAAGTCCGTCTGTCCGGCTGGGTGCACCGGGTGCGCGACCATGGCGGCCTGCTCTTCATCGACCTGCGCGACCATTACGGCCTGACCCAGTGCGTCGCCGACCCGGATTCGCCTGTCTTCAAGCAGGCCGAGAAGGTCAAGGCCGAGTGGGTCATCCGAATCGACGGCGAGGTGAAGAAGCGCACTGGCGACACCATCAACGACAAGCTGCCCACCGGCCATGTGGAAGTGTTCCTGTCGGGACTTGAGGTTCTCTCGGAAGCGAAGGAACTGCCGCTGCCGGTGTTCGGCGAGCCGGACTATCCCGAAGACACGCGCCTGACCTACCGCTTCCTCGACCTGCGCCGCGACACGCTTCACCGCAACGTCATGAAGCGCTCGCGGATCATCTCGGCCATCCGCCGCCGCATGACCGAGGCCGGCTTCTTCGAGTTCCAGACGCCGATCCTGACCGCGTCCTCGCCGGAAGGCGCGCGCGACTTTCTCGTTCCCTCGCGCATCCATCCCGGCAAGTTCTATGCGCTGCCCCAGGCGCCGCAGCAGTTCAAGCAGCTCATCATGATCGCGGGCTTTGACCGTTACTTCCAGATCGCGCCCTGCTTCCGCGACGAGGATGCGCGCGCCGACCGTTCGCCCGGCGAGTTCTACCAGCTCGACATCGAGATGAGCTTCGTCACGCAGGAGGACGTGTTCGGCGCGGTGGAGCCGGTGCTGCGCGGGCTCTTTGAAGAGTTCGCGGACGGCAAGCCGGTTACGAAGAAATTTCCGCGCATCACCTACGCGGACTCGATGGCAAAATACGGCACCGACAAGCCGGACCTGCGCAACCCCATCGAGATGCAGGACGTGACCGAGCATTTCCGGGGCTCGGGCTTCAAGGTCTTCGCCTCCATGCTGGAGAAGGACGCGAAGAACCGCGTCTGGGCGATCCCGGCGAAGACCGGCGGCTCCCGCGCCTTCTGCGACCGCATGAATTCATGGGCGCAAGGCGAGGGCCAGCCGGGGTTGGGCTACATCTTTTTCCGCGATGGAGCGGGGGCGGGCCCCATCGCCAACAATGTCGGTCCTGAACGAACCGGTGCGATCCAGAAACAGCTCGGCCTCGCCGACGGCGACGCCGTGTTCTTCGCCGCCGGCGACCCGAAGAAATTCGCTGCCTTCGCCGGTCAGGCGCGCACGCGCGCCGGCGAGGAACTGAAGCTCACCGCCAAGGACCGCTTCGAATTCTGCTGGATCGTGGACTTCCCCATGTTCGAGTGGAACGAGGAGGAGAAGAAGATCGACTTCTCCCACAACCCCTTCTCCATGCCTCAGGGCGGCCTGGAAGTGCTCGAGAAGGCGAAGACCAACGACGACCTCCTCGACATCAAGGCGTTCCAGTACGACATCGTCTGCAACGGCGTTGAGCTGTCATCGGGCGCAATCCGGAACCACAAGCCCGAAATCATGAAAAAGGCCTTCGCCATCGCCGGCTATGGCGAGGATGCGCTGGAGGCCAAGTTCGGCGGCATGTTGCGGGCCCTGCAATATGGCGCGCCGCCCCATGGCGGCATCGCGCCGGGCGTGGACCGCATCGTCATGCTGCTGTGCGGGGAAGAGAACCTGCGCCAGGTGACCATGTTCCCCATGAACCAGCAGGCGCAGGACCTGCTCATGGGCGCGCCCTCGGATGTAACGCCGAAGCAGCTCAAGGAGCTGCACAGCCGCCTCGCGCTGCCGGAGACGAAGTAGAGCGTGCGGCGGCTCC